>CAZLBJ010000158.1:0-4679 GCA_964557755.1 uncultured Thermoanaerobaculia bacterium | reverse complement strand
CTCGCGGGTGGCGGTGCGGCGCGGCGAGCGCGCCGTGGTGGGCGGGCTCGACGGTCCCGCCGCGCCCTACCTCTTCCTGGTCCTCGAGCCGCAGGCCGCAGGCGCCTCCTCGCCGGCCAGCGAGGCGCGCCGGGTGACGGCGGACGTCAAGCCGCCGGTCCGCGTCTCCAGCCCGCCGCCGCACTACACCCCGGAGGCGAGGGCGGAGCGCATCCAGGGCATCGTCGTCGTCAAGGCGGAGATCGACGAGAGCGGCCGGGTGGTGGACGTCGAGGCGCTCAAGACCCTGCCGCACGGCCTCACCGAGTCGGCGCTCGAGGCGATCCGCCAGTGGCGCTTCGAGCCCGCCCGCGACGCCAGCGGCGAGGCCATCCGCGTGCTCTACAACCTGACCATCAACTTCCGGCTCCACGACGAGCCGCAGGACGGACCCGCCAAGGAGGCGCCCGGCGGCGATTGACAGGTCCGGGCGCAGCGGCTATGGATGCCGGGTGTTGACCCACCGCCGCGCCCGCGCCGTCCTCCTCGCCCTCGCCGCCGCCGCCGGCGCGGCGGCGGCCTGCGCCCCCGGCGGCGGTCCGGCGCCGGGGGCGCCGAACCTCGTGCTGGTGGTGGCCGACACGCTGCGCGCCGACCGCCTGGGGGCCTATGGCTACGGGCGCGGGACCAGCCCTTCCTTCGACCGGCTGGCGGCGGAGGCGGCGCTCTTCGAGCAGGCGCGGGCGCAGGCGCCGTGCACCTTCCCGTCGGTCAACTCGCTGCTCACCTCGCGGCCGGCGTGGGCCTTCTCGGGGCGCCCCGCCGGCCGACTCGGCATTCCGGACGCGCTGCCGTCGCTCGCCGTCCACCTGCGCCGCGCCGGCTACCGCACGGCGGCCGTCTCCGCCAGTCCGGTGGTGCGCGCACAGCCGGGCGCGATCAACCGCGAGGGCGGCTTCGGCCGCGGCTTCGACCTCTTCCTCGACGGCTGCACCTGGAGAGACGGCCGCTGCGTCGGCCGCCGCGCCGAGACCCTCCTTGGCCTCCTCCCGGAGCCCTTCTTCCTCTACCTCCACTACCTCGACCCGCACGACCCCTACGCACCGCCGCCGCTGCCCGGCCGCCGCCGCTTCGCCGGCCCGCCGCCGCCCGACCCGGCGGCCGCCGCCGGCGACCCCCGCCCCGCCGCCGCCCGCCTCTACGCCACCGGCGACGCCGCCCTCACCCCGGCCGCCCTCGCCCACCTCGAGGACCTCTACGACGAAGAGGTCGCCTGGCTCGACGCGCGGCTCGCCGACCTGCTGGCCGCCCTCGACCGCCGCGCCCTCCTCGACCGCACCCTCCTCGTGGTCACCGCCGACCACGGCGAGTCCTTCCTCGACCACGGCCACCTGCGCCACTGCCGCTCCCTCTACGACGACGAGCTCCGCGTCCCCCTCCTCGTCCGCCCCCCCGGCGGCACCCCCGCCCGCCGCATCCCCGACCCCGTCGCCCTCCTCGACGTCGCCCCCACGATCCTCGACTACGCCGGCCTCCACCCCCCCGCCCTCGCCGGCCGCACCCTCCGCCCCTGGCTCGAATCCACCGGCCGCCCCACCCTCCCCGTCACCTCTTCGGCCGGCACCGCCCGCGCCCTGGTCGTCGGCCGCTGGAAGCTGATCCACGACCTAGACACCGGCCAGAGCCTCCTCTACGACCTCCGGGCCGACCCCGGCGAGACCCGAGACCTCGCCCCCACCCACCCTGAGATCCGCACCCGCCTCCTGACCCTCCTCGACCGCCATCTTCGCGAAGTCGAGGGCGAGGGCCTCACCGCCACCACCCCCCGCCTCGACCAGTCGAGGGAGCTGCACGACCAGCTTCGCGCGTTGGGCTACCTGCAGTAGAGAGACGCGAACAGATCAGCAAGGGGAAAAGCAGGGGGGCCGGAGATCTGCCGCCGGACCCCGCCCTTCGACCCTTCGTCAGGCTCAGGGCAGGCTCAAGTCTCGTCGGAGGAGAGAGCCGTCGGAGGAGCGGGCCTTTCTCTTCGCTGATCTGTTGGCGTCGTACGCGGCTCCGTCCCCAAACGCCGCAGAGCGCCCGCACGGCAAGCCCGTGCTGTTGACTGTACGTGCACAGTCGCAGACCGTCCGGTGTGAGGGCGTGGGGTGTCGCCGGGCTGGGGGCCAGAGTGCTTGCGCGCGGGAGGTGCTGCCGGCGTGATCGCGGCTCAGGGGCGGGGTTGGTGGGCGTGGCGGGTGGGCGGGCTGCTTCGGGAGCATGCTCCAACCGAATCCGGGGGCGAAGCGCAGCGAGCGCCCGGCGCGCCTCACGGCGGCCCCCAGCCCGGCGACACCCCACGCCCCCACACCACCGCCGGCCATCCCGCGACACACGCCCGCCGTCGACGTTGACGTTGACGTCGAAGTTCCCCTCAGTCCCGCGCCCACTCCCCCAACAACCGCCGCACCTGCACGATCTGCCCGAGGTGGTACCCCGCGTGGTCCGCCGCCAGCATCGCCTCCTTCGCCAGCGTCTGCCCATCCCCCCATGGGAACGGCTCGAACAAATCCCGCTCCCTATCCTCGACCAGCGCCCGCATCTCCCCGACGTGCCGCCGGTACGAATCCAGCGACGCCTGCCACGCCTCCTCCCCCGATGGCCCGGCGGACGGCGGCCAGTACCCCTCCGGCCACGGCGGCGACTCATGGTGCGGATCGCGGCTGAACTCCACCAGGTCCCACAATGCCATGCGCAGATGCTCCACCAGCTCCCACACCGAGTGCGGCAGCCCGTTCGGCCGCTCCCCGGCCCGCTCCCACGGCATCCCCTCGACCGCCGCCTCGAAGTCCACGTGCGCGCCCTTGCCCACCAGCAGCCCGAGCAGATGCTCGCGCACCAGCTCCTCGCCCGCCCCGTGCCTCACGTCCGTCGTCGTCTCGTCCATGCCCCATCCTACTCCCGCGAATCCGTCCTCGACTGCGCACGGGGATGCGCCTCCCGGTACACCCGCAGCAGGCGCTCGATCTCGACGTGCGTGTAGCGTTGCGTGGTGGCCAGCGAGCTGTGCCCGAGCAGCTCCTGGATGGCGCGCAGGTCCGCGCCGCCCTCCAGCAGATGCGTCGCGAACGTGTGCCGCAGCGTGTGCGGATGCACCCCGGCGGCGAGCGCCGCCGAGTCGACGTAGCGGTCCAGCACCCGCCGCACCGAGCGGTCCGACAGCCGCCCGCCGCGGTGGTGGAGGAACACCGGCTCCGCCTCCGGATCGGCGGGCTCGCCGCGCCCCCGCACCTGCTCCCAGGCGCCCAGCCAGGCGGAGAGCGCCGCCGCCGCCTGGCGCCCGAACGGCACCATGCGCTCCTTGCCGCCCTTGCCGACGACCCGCAGCACGCGCGCCGAGAGGTCGAGGTCGCGCCAGTCGAGCGACACCAGCTCCGAGACGCGCAGGCCGGTGGCGTAGAGTAGCTCCAGCAGCGCGCGGTCGCGCAGCGCCAGGGCGGCGTCTTCGCGCGCGTCGGCCGCCGGCGCCTCCACCAGGTCCTCCACCTCGCCGGGCCGCAGGTGGCGCGGCAGCTCGCGCGGCGCCCGCGGGGTGGGCACGCCGGCGGCGGGGTTGGCGGCCATCACCCCCTCGCGGCAGGCGAAGCGGAACAGGCTCCGCACCGCCGACAGCGCCCGCCCCTGGCTCTTGCGACCGGTCCCCCGGCGATGACAGGCGGCGACGAACGAGCGGACGGCGAGAGGGTCGATCTCGTCGGGCGCCACCTCGGCGACCGGGCGGTCGAGGAACTCGCCGAGGAAGGCGAGGAAACTCTCGAGATCCCGACGGTAGGCGCGCAGAGTGTGCGGCGAGTAGTTGCGCTCCTCGGCGAGGTGCTCGAGGAAGCGGGCGACCAGGCGCTGCATCGGGCTGGGTCGATACGCGGCCGGGTCAGCCGGCCGCGGCGGGCTCCGGCAGGCCGGCGTGCAGGCGCTCGCGGTCGAGCGCCAGGCCGTGCTCCTGCGCCCAGGCGGCGAGGGCGCCGTGGGCGCGCTGCGCGTAGGCGGCGCGGCGGTCTGCCTTGCGGACCCGCCCCTCGAGCTCCGGGAAGAGGCCGTAGTTGATGTTCGCCGGCTGGAAGCGGCGCGGGTCGGACTCGGTGAGGTGGCGCGCCAGGGCGCCGAGCGCCGTCTCCACCGGCAGCGCCCGCGGCTCCCGCCCGGCCCGCTCGAGCGACACGTAGAGGGCGATGGCGAGGCCGGTGGCGGCGGATTCGAGGTAGCCCTCGACGCCGGTGATCTGCCCCGCAAGCCGCACCGCCGGCCGCTCGCGGACGCGGTAGAAGACGTCGAGGTGGGTGGGCGCGTTGACGAACGTGTTGCGGTGGATCTGCCCCAGGCGCACGAACTCGGCGGCGGCGAAGCCGGGCAGCGTCGAAAACACACGCTTCTGCTCCGGCCACTTCATGCGCGACTGGAAGCCCACCATGTTGAGCTGGCTCTTGGCCAGGTCCTCGCGGCGGAGCTGCACGACCGCGTACGGCCGGCGGCCGTCGGGCGCGGTGAGCCCCACCGGCTTCATGCAGCCGAAGCGCAGCGTGTCGACGCCGCGCCGCGCCAGCTCCTCGATCGGCAGACACCCCTCGAAGAACATCTCCTTCTCGAAGTCGTGGAGCGGCAGCACCTCGGCCTCGGTCAACAGGCGGTGGAAGGCGAGGTAGCCCTCCTTGTCGAGCGGC
>CAZLBJ010000157.1:0-5937 GCA_964557755.1 uncultured Thermoanaerobaculia bacterium | reverse complement strand
GGCTGCGCGCCGCGCCGCCGCCCTCCGCCGCCTCCCGGGCCGCGGGCGGCTCGCCCGCCTGCTGGGGAGGGGAGGGCTGCGCCGCCGCCTGCCGGGTCGGCGCCGGGCGCGCGGGCTCGGCCGCCGGCTTCGCCGCCCGGGCGGCCGGCTTCGACGCCGGCTCCTTCGCCGCCGCCGCCGCCGGGCGCGGCGCCTCGGGCTTGCCGGCCGTGAGGCGCTGGCGCAGGGCCAGCAGGGTCGCCCGCGAGACGCCCTTGAGCGTCTCGAACACGCCCTGGCCGTGGATCGCCACCGCCTCGAACGACGGCCAGCCGTGGCGGTTGAGCGCCGCGTCGAGCTCCTCGACGCTGCAGATGTCGGCGAGGTCGCGCTTGTTGTACTGCAGCACCAGCGGCAGCTCGTCGACCGACAGCCCCATCTCCGCGAGGTTCTCCTCGAGGTTCTTGAACGACTGCGCGTTGGCGTCGAGCATGGCGCGCTGCGAGTCGGCCACGAAGACGACGCCGTCGACCCCCTTGAGCACCAGCTTGCGGGTGGTGTTGTAGAACACCTGCCCGGGCACGGTGTAGAGCTGGACGCGGGTGTTGAAGCCCGCCACCTGGCCGACGTCGAGCGGCAGCAGGTCGAAGAACAGCGTGCGGTCGGTCTCGGTCTCCAGCGACACCATCTCGCCGCGCGAGTCGTCCGCCGTCTTGCTGTAGATCCAGTGCAGGTTGGTGGTCTTGCCGCACAGGCCGGGACCGTAGTAGCCGATCTTGGCCGCAATCTGCATCGTGCTGTAGTTGAAGAACACCATGGCGCTCGGATTCCCGGTTCAGGGATCTAGCAGAGTAGCACACGCGGCGGCCGATCCGGCCGTCGTGGAGGGGCCGCCGGCGGCCTCTGCGGCACCGCCGCCGGCCGCCCCAGGACCGGTGCGGCGGGTGGCTTCGCGCAGGCACTCCAGCAGCTCCCGCTGCGCCTCGTCGAGGCCGCCGGCGGCGGCTTCGCGGGCGGCGAGGGCCTCGCGGGCGACCAGCGCCGCGAGCTCGGCCACGCCCGGCTCGCGCGCCGCCAGGTCGCGGAGCTGGCGCTCCACCGTGGCGCGGTCGCCGCGCGCCGCCGGGCCGGTGATGGCGTCGGCGAAGGTGCCGCCGGCCGCCAGCTCGTCGCCGGCCGCCGCCAGCGCGCCGCGCGCCAGCTCGAGGTAGCCGGCCAGCACCTCCCGCGGCAGCCCCGCCGCGGTGGCGATGCGCTCCGCCGCCGCCAGCAGGGTGACGACGCCTCCGGCCGCCAGGGTGGCGCCCAGGTGGTAGAGCGGCCGCTCGGCCTCCGCCACCCGCCGCGGCACGCCGCCCCACGCCCGCGCCAGGCGCTCGGCGAGCGCCACCGCCGCCGCGTCGCCGTCGACCGCGAACATCACGCCGCGCGCCGCCGCCGGCGCCGGCAGCGGCCGCGGGAAGGCCTTCAGTGGATGCAGCGTGCCGATGGCACTGACCCCGGCGGAACTGACCCCGGCGGCACTGGCCCCGGCGGCACTGGCCCCGGCCGCGCTGCCGCCGGTCGCCAGCGGCGCCAGCGCCGAGGCGCCGCGGCTGCCGGCGACGTGCAGCGCCACCCGCGCCTGCGGCCGCGCCGCGAGCTGCGCCGCCACGGCGTCGAGCGCCGGGTCGGCCACCGCCACCAGCAGCAGGTCCTGCCCCGCGCTGGCGAGCTCGGCCAGCGGCACCACCCGTGCGCCACCGGCGGCGATCGCCTCGGCGGCCTCCCTTTGCCGGTGGAAGCCCACCGCCGCCACGGTCGCGCCGCAGGCCCGCAGCCAGCCGGCGAGGCTGGCGGCCACCCGGCCGCTGCCGGCGATCGAGACCGTCAGGCCGGCCAGCTCGCCACCGCCGCCGGGGCGCGGCCCGCTGTGGGGGATCTCCTGCACTCGACTACAATACGTCCCGACGCGCCGGCCGGCAAACCGCCCCGCGAGGCAATTTTCCGCCGCACCCGGCGGTTGGGTGCGGCGGAGCCGCTGCCGCGGCCCGCCACCGGCACCGGAACGTACACCCATGGCCAGAGAGACGCCCGAAGCCCCGCTCAGCGACCGTTACCGCGAGATCTTGAAGGCGGTCATCCTGAGCTATGTCATGGAGGCCGAGCCGGTGAGCTCGCGCGCGGTGTCGAAGCGCAGCGACCTGGGCCTGTCGGCGGCCACCATCCGCAACGTCATGGCCGACCTCGAGGACGCCGGCTACCTGATGCAGCCGCACACCTCCGCCGGGCGCGTGCCGACCTCCGCCGCCTACCACTTGTTCATCGAGCAGATGATGCGGACCCAGAAGCTGCCGGCGGAGATGCAGCGCTACATCCGCGACAACCTGCGCGCCGTACCGCCCGACGCCGAGGACCTGATGGAGGCCACCAGCCACCTGCTCTCCGAGCTGTCGAGCCAGGTGGGGCTGGTGGTCACCCCGGCGATGGGCGACACGGTGCTCAAGGCGGTCGACTTCGTGCCGCTGTCCGGACGCAAGGTGCTGTGCGTCGTCGCTTCCACCAGCGGCTTCGTCGACAACAAAGTGGTCGAGACCCGCCAGCCGGTCGAGCGCGAGGACCTGGTGCGCATCTCGAACTACCTCAACGAGCACTTCGCCGGCCAGACGCTGCGCCAGATCCGCGACCGGCTGCTCGCCGCCATGGCCGAGGAGCGGGCGCAGATGGACCGCCTGATGGGCCTCACCCTCGAGCTGGCGCGCCAGGGCTTCGACCTCGACAGCGGCCCGAAGGTCATCCACGAGGGCACCTCGACGCTGCTCAGCCAGCCGGAGCTCTCCGACCTCGGCCGCGTGCGCCGCCTGTTCGAGACGTTCGCCAACCACGCGCAGCTCGTCGGCATGCTCAACCAGTGCATCGAGGGCAGCGGCGTGCGGGTGACGATCGGCGAGGAGAGCGAGCTGACCTCGCCGCTCGACTTCAGCTTGGTGGCCACCACCTACGGCGTCGACGACGTGCCGCTCGGCAGCCTCGGCATCTTCGGCCCGTCGCGCATGGAGTACGACAAGGTGATCCCCCTCGTCCACTTCCTGGGCGAGACGCTGAGCCGCGCCCTGGCCGAGGTCTACGGCGGCGAGCGGTGAGCCGGCGACGGGTAGACGGATCCATTCTGAGACCTAGCGGGACTGGAGTCATGGACGAGCACGAACCGAAGAGCGTGGAGATCGACATCAGCGGCCTCGGCAGCGAGGAGGCGGCCGATGCGGAGACGGACGAGGAGCCCGAGGTGGAGCTGCTCGAGGTGGGCGGCGCCGCGGTCGACGACGGCGGCGACGAGGAGGAGGACGTCGAGGCGCTGCGGCGCGAGATCGCCGACCTGCGCGACCGCTCGATGCGCACCCTGGCCGACTTCGACAACTACCGCAAGCGGGCCGAGCGCGAGCGCGCCGAGATCCGCCGCGCCGCCGCCGCCGAGGTGGTGCGCGACTTCCTCGACGTGGTCGACAACCTCGAGCGCGCGGCGGCCGCCGGCGGCGCGGCGGAGGACCTCAAGACCGGCGTCGACATGATCGTGCGCCAGCTCGCCGACGTGCTGCGCCGCCAGGGCGTCGAGCGCGTGCCGGCGGTGGGCGAACGCTTCGACCCCGCCCTCCACGACGCGGTGTCGCGCCAGGAGGACCCCGAGGCCGACGAGCCGCGGGTGGTCGAGGAGATGCAGGCGGGCTACCGCATGCACGACCGCCTGCTGCGTCCCAGCCGCGTCGTCGTGGCGGTACCGCCCGAGGAGGCCTGACCCCTCCGTGGCGAAGATCCTCGGCATCGACCTGGGCACCACCAACAGCTGCGTCGCGGTGGTCGACGCGCTGTCGCCGCGCGTGCTGCCCAACCGCGAAGGCAGCCGCACCATGCCCTCGATCGTCGCCTTCGCCGAGGACGGCGACCGCCTGGTGGGGCAGATCGCCAAGCGCCAGGCGATCACCAACCCGCGCAACACGGTGTTCGCCGTCAAGCGGTTGATCGGCCGCAAGTTCGACGACGCCGAGGTGCAGCGCGCCGCGCAGGTGCTCCCCTACGCCCTGGCCCGGGCCCGCAACGGCGACGTCGAGGTGATGATCCGCGAGCAGCGCCACAACCCGGCGGAGATCTCCTCCTACGTGCTGCGGGAGATCAAGGAGTTCGCCGAGGAGGCGCTCGAGGAGGAGGTCGCCGAGGCGGTGATCACCGTGCCCGCCTACTTCGACGACTCGCAGCGCCAGGCCACCAAGGACGCCGGCAAGATCGCCGGCCTCGAGGTGCTGCGCATCATCAACGAGCCCACCGCCGCCGCCCTCGGCTACGGCCTCGAGCGCTCCGGCGACAAGCGGGTGGTGGCGGTCTTCGACCTCGGCGGCGGCACCTTCGACATCTCGATCCTCGAGCTCGCCGGCGAGATCTACGAGGTGCGCTCGACCGCCGGCGACACCTACCTCGGCGGCGAGGACTTCGACCAGCGCATCATGGACTGGCTGATCGACGAGTTCCGGCGCGAGACGGAGATCGACCTCGGCGAGGACCGCATGGCCCTGCAGCGCCTGAAGGAGGCCGCCGAGCGCGCCAAGTGCGAGCTGTCGAGCGAGCAGGAGGCGAGCATCAACCTGCCGTTCATCTCGGCCGACGACTCCGGCCCCCGCCACCTGTCGCGCACGCTCACTCGCGGCCGCTTCGAGGACCTGGTGCGCGAGCTGGTGGCGCGCTGCGAGGAGCCGTGCCGCGACGCCCTGCGCGAGGCCGGCCTGACCGCCGACGCCGTCGACGAGGTGCTGCTGGTCGGCGGCCAGACGCGCTCGCCGATCGTCGCCGAGACGGTGCGCCGCATCTTCGGCCGCGAGCCGAACCAGGAGATCAACCCGGACGAGGTGGTGGCCATCGGCGCCGCCGTCCAGGGCGGCGTGCTGGCCGGCGACATCAAGGACGTGGTGCTGCTCGACGTCTGCCCGCTGTCGCTCGGCATCGAGACCCACGGCGGTCTCTTCACCCAGCTCATCCCGCGCAACTCGACCATCCCGACCAAGAACACGCAGGTCTTCACCACCGTCGTCGACAACCAGGACACGGTGGAGATCCACGTGCTCCAGGGTGAGCGGCAGCTCGCCAGCGAGAACCGCTCGCTCGGCGAGTTCGAGCTGGTGGGCATCCCGTCGGCGCCGCGCGGCGTGCCGCAGATCGAGGTGACGTTCGCCATCGACTCGAACGGCATCGTCAACGTGTCGGCGCGGGACATGGCCACCAACCGCTCGCAGTCGATCCAGATCAGCCCCGCCGGCGGCCTCTCCAAGGAGGAGATCGACAGCCTGGTGCTGGAGGCCGAGCAGCAGTCGCTGGGCGACCGCGAGAAGCGCGAGCTGGCCGAGATCCGCAACCGCGTCGAGGGGTTGATCTACAACAACGAGCGCGTCTACGAGGAGTTCCGCACCACGCTCGACGAGGCCGACCGCAAGACGATCCACGAGGCCCTGCTCAAGGCGCGCACGGTGCTCGCCAGCGAGGAGCGTGCCGAGCTCGAGGCGGTGATCTACGACCTGCACGGCGTGTCGCAACGCCTCTCCGACGTCATGCTGCGGCGCTCCGGCACCTGAACCGATCCCATAGGTCTTTTGCCATGGCTGCGAAACGCGATTACTACGAAGTGCTGACGGTGGCCCGCGAGGCCGACGGGCAGGAGATCAAGCGCGCCTACCGGCGCCTGGCGGTGCAGTACCACCCGGACCGCAATCCGGGCGACGCCACGGCGGAGGAGAAGTTCAAGGAGGCCGCCGAGGCCTATGCCGTGCTCTCCGACCCGGACAAGCGGTCGCGCTACGACCGCTTCGGCCACCAGGGCGTGGGCGGCGCCGCCGGCAGCCCGTTCTCCGGCGGCTTCGACCCCGCCACCTTCGGCGACTTCGCCGACGTCCTGAGCGAGATGTTCGGCTTCGGCGGCGGCCGCCGCCGCGGCGGCCG
>CAZLBJ010000156.1:0-5231 GCA_964557755.1 uncultured Thermoanaerobaculia bacterium | reverse complement strand
AAGAGGGCGCCGCGGCGGTGGGCGCGCCAGATGGCGGTGACGTTGCAGCCCTTGGCGTTGGTCGACAGGTAGTAGACGTTCGCGTAGCCGCCGGTGCACAGCAGCACCGCGTGGGCGGCGTGGCGCTCGATCTCGCCGGTGACCATGTCGCGGGTGACGATGCCGCGGGCGCGGCCGTCCTCGACAACCAGGTCGAGCATTTCGGTGCGCGGGTACATGCGCACGCTGCCGCGCCGGATCTGCCGCTCGAGCGCCTGGTAGGCGCCGAGCAGGAGCTGCTGGCCGGTCTGGCCGCGGGCGTAGAAGGTGCGCGCCACCTGGGCGCCGCCGAACGAGCGGTTGTCGAGCAGGCCGCCGTACTCGCGGGCGAACGGCACCCCCTGCGCCACCGCCTGGTCGATGATCTCCCCCGACACCTCGGCGAGGCGGTAGACGTTGGCCTCGCGCGAGCGGAAGTCGCCGCCCTTGATGGTGTCGTAGAACAGGCGCCAGGTGGAGTCGCCGTCGTTGCGGTAGTTCTTCGCCGCGTTGATGCCGCCCTGGGCGGCGATCGAGTGGGCGCGGCGCGGGCTGTCCTGGTAGCAGAAGCACTTGACGTTGTAGCCCGCCTCGCCGAGGCTGGCCGCCGCGGCGCCGCCGGCCAGCCCGGAGCCCACCACCACCACCTCGAACTTGCGGCGGTTGGAGGGGTTGACCAGCTTCAAGTGGTCGCGGTGCGCGAGCCACTTGTCGGCCAGCTCCCCCGCCGGCACCGCGCTGCGCGCCTCGAGGCCGGGCACGGTGCCGGCCTTGAGGTCGTCCCTCGACGCGTCGGTTCCGTCGTGTTCCACGAGCGAGTCTCCTTGCAGCCGGCGCCTCAGCCGATCAGGCCGGCCCACACGGCCACCGGGACGAGGATGAAGCCGAGGCTGACGACCAGCGCGAAGACCACCGCGAAGGCGTTGCGCCAGCGGTTGAAGCGCGGGTGGTTCCAGCCCAGCGATTGGAACATGCTCCACAGGCCGTGGTAGAGGTGCATCCCGAGGAACACCATCGCCACCACGTAGAGCAGCGCCACCCAGCCGATCTCGAAGGCGGTGGTGACGTTGTGGTGCGCGAAGTGGCGCAGGCCGCCGGCGGTCTCCACCGGGGCGCGGAAGTCGTGGTGCGCCTGGCCGGTGGTGAAGTGGAGGATGTGGTAGATGACGAAGACGAGCAGCGCGACGCCGCTCCAGCGCATGGTGCGGGCCGCCCAGCTCGCCTCCTGCACCTCGCGCCGCGCGTAGGCCGTGCGGCGGGCGCGGCGGTTGACCAGGGTCAGCGCCCAGGCGGCGTGGACGTGGAGCACCAGCGAGGCGAGGAGGACGACGCGGAAGATCCACAGCGCGCCGGAGTGCGGCAGGCCGGGGTAGGCGATCTCGCGCAGCCAGTCGGCGTAGGAGTCGAAGCCCTGGGCGCCGCCGATGATCTTCAGGTTGCCCACCATGTGGGCCACGACGAAGGCCCAGAAGACGATGCCGCTGACCGCCATCACCGCCTTCTTGCCCAGGGTGGTGCCGTAGAAGCTTCCAAACCAGGTCATCTCAGGCCTCCCGGGGAACGATGATAGCGGCTCCCGGCGAGATTGTGAAATACGTCACAAGCAGCTTCCGAAGCAGCTCGCCGCGGCGCGGCAAAACGGTGCCTCAGCCGCCTCCCCCGCCGCCGGCCCCGCCGCCGCGGCGCTTGCGCTTGCGGCTGCGGCGGCGCCGGCGGCGCGAGCGGCCGCGGCTCTGCCGCTCCTCCTGCTCGCGCACCTCCTCGGCGCCGATCTTGTCGCCCGCCCGGCGCCATGCGTCGAGCTCGGCGCCGCCCTCGCCGGTGGCGCGCACCAGCATCTCGAACAGGGTCAGACCGTCAAGGAACCAGGCTCGGCGGGCGAGGTCGACGCGCTGGCGCGCCCCGAGGCCGGGCTCGGCGAGGCGCTGGAAGCCGTTGAGCGCCGCGCCGATGCGCGACGAGCGGTCGCGGGAGACCTGCAGGCGGCCGAGTAACGGCTCGATCACCTCGGCGACCATGGACGCGATCGCGTCGCGGCCCATCGGCCGCTGGTCGACCGCCTCGATGTCGTAGCGGCGCAGCATCACCCGCGGCAGCAGCAGGGCGGCGAGGGCGACGGCGTCGTCGATCCCGGTTCCCTCGGCGACCATCGCGTCGATCGCCGCCGGCAGGCGGTCGAAGCTACCGAGGCCGCGCTCCTCCACCGCCACCATGTCGTAGGCCTCCGGCAGCAGCACCTCGAGGAGGTCGAGGTCCATCATCCAGCCGATGGCGTCGTGCGAGCTGCCGCAGCGCATCAGCTCGACGACCTCCTCGGTGACGCGCACCGCCGACGCCTTCTCCAGCTCGCGGCGCTGGCGGTGGATGGCGTCCGCCGTCTTCTCCTCGATCGAGAAGCCGAGGCGGGCGGCGAACTCGCAGGCGCGCAGCATGCGCACCGGGTCCTCCCGGAAGCGCACGTCGGGGTCGCCGATGGCGCGGATCAGGCCGTCGTCGAGGTCCTCGACGCCGCCGACGTAGTCGAGCACCGAGAAGTCGCCGATGTCGTAGAACAGCGCGTTGACCGTGAAGTCGCGGCGGAAGGCGTCCTCGCGCGGCGTGCCGTAGGTGTTGTCGCTGGTGATCAGCAGCTCGCCCTCGTCGGAGGCCTGGTGCTCCGGCTCGGGGTCGCGGCGGAAGGTCGACACCTCGACGATCTCGCCCTGGAAGAAGACGTGGACGAGGCGGAAGCGGCGGCCGATGATGCGCGAGTTGCGGAACAGCCGCCGCACCTCGTTGGGCCGCGCGTCGGTGCCGACGTCGAAGTCCTTCGGGGCGCGCTCGAGCAGCAGGTCGCGCACCGCGCCGCCCACCAGATACCCCTTGTACCCCTGGTTGTGCAGGCGGTACAGCACCTTCAGGGTGTTCTCGGAGACCTGCTTGCGGGAGACCGGGTGCTCGGGCCGGGGGAGGACTCGCGGATCGGGCTCGGCACTCACGGGCCGATTATAGGGGCAGCTACGGCGGGGATGGCGGGACTCGTGGAGGGGAGGGGAAAAAGAGTGCCGGGGCACAGCGGGGGGCGTTCGCCGTACCCCGGCGTGAGGAGGGAGAAGCGAGCGGTCGGATCGGCAGGAGCCGGTCACTCGCGCTCGTGGAGAAGCTGTCAATCAGTGGCGGCGATTCCCCCTGCCGCGGTCCCTGCCGCGGTGCCGGTCGTCGTCCCCGCGCCGGTCGCGCCAGTGCCGCGAGTCGTAGTAGCGGTCGCGGTCGTCGTATCGGTCGTCCCACTGGCGGCCGCGGCTGCGGGCGTAGCCGCGGTGCCAGTCGTACGGGTCGTAGCTCGTCCACCGCCCGTCGTAGTCCGGCGCGTGGTGGGCGAAGATGCGGTGCGGGTGCAGCCGGTTGACGTGCAGCAGGTGGAGGAGCACCGGGCACTGCTCGTGGTGGTAGTAGGTCTGCGAGCGCCGGAAGCAGCGGTCGCCGCAGCCGTAGCCGTCGTAGTGGATGGCGTGGTTGGTGCGGTAGTAATAGGTCGGCGGGCCGTGGCGCGTCGGCTGGTAGCCGATGCTGACGCGGAACCGGCCGAGCCCGATGGCCGCGGCGAAGACCCAGTCGGCGCCGCCGCCGTAGTAGCCCCTGTCGTACTCGTGCTCGGCGGCCGCCTGCGGCACGGCGAGCGGCGGCGTCACCAGCAGGGCCACGACTGCGAGGATGGAGAGCGACTTCTTCATGCTGAACGTCCCTCGGCTTGCCCCCTGGGTCGTCGTGAGTGCCATCTCGCCCTCCCCCTAGAACACGTTCCGTGCCACCGGAGCGCCGCGGGGCGAACTCCCCGGCGGCGATTGGGGTCTTCAGTGGATGCGCAGACGCGGGCGGCGGCTCCGGCGGCGCGGCTGCGTCCCCCGCCGCGGACGGGTGTTTCCGTTTCGAGGACGGTCGGCTCCGGCTGCGGCGCCGGTAAGATGGCGGCAGGCTCGACACCACGACGACGGACGAGGAGGCGGCGATGCTGCGCGAGCGCGTGAGGTTCCCGGGGGCGGACGGGCAGGAGCTGGTGGGGCGGCTGGAGCGGCCGGCCGGCGAGGCGAGCGCCTACGCCCTCTTCGCCCACTGCTTCACCTGCTCGAAGGATCTGAAGGCCGCCGGCTGGATCAGCCGCACGCTGGTCGAGCGCGGCGTCGCGGTCTTCCGCTTCGACTTCACGGGCCTCGGCGAGAGCGAGGGCGACTTCGCGGACACCAACTTCTCCTCCAACCTGGCCGACCTGGTGGCGGCCGGCGAGTACCTGCGCAGCGAGCACGAGGCGCCGCGCGTGCTGGTCGGCCACAGCCTGGGCGGCGCGGCGGTGCTGGCCGTGGCGCGGCGCTTCCCGGAGGCGGCGGCGGTGGCGACGATCGGCGCGCCCAGCGATACCCAGCACCTCGGCGACATGCTGCTCTCGCAGGCACCGGAGATCGAGCAGAGCGGCGTGGCCGAGGTGCGGCTGGGCGGCCGCAGCTTCACCATCAAGCGCCAGCTCCTCGACGACCTCGCCGAGCAGTCGATGCGCGACTGCGTGGCCGGGCTCGGCAAGGCGCTGCTGGTGCTCCACTCGCCGCTCGACGAGGTGGTGGGCATCGACCACGCGCGGCGCATCTACCAGGCGGCGAAGCACCCGAAGAGCTTCGTCTCGCTCGACGACGCCGACCACCTGCTGACCCGCCAGCGCGACGCGCGCTACGCCGGCGAGGTGCTGGCGGCGTGGGCCCGGCGCTACGTCGAGACGGACGAGCCGGAGCTCGAGCGGCGCGTCTCGGAGGGCGAGCAGGGGCAGGTGACGGTGCTCGGCGGCGGCGTCGGCGACGGCTTCCGCCAGGACGTCTTCGCCCGCCACCACAAGCTCCTGGCCGACGAGCCGGAGACCGCCGGCGGCACCGACCTCGGCCCCTCCCCCTACGACCTCCTGCTCGCCGCCCTCGGCACCTGCACCTCGATGACGCTACGCATGTACGCCGAGCACAAGAAGTGGCCGCTCACCGCCGTCCGCGTCGACCTCGGCCACTCCCGCGTCCACGCCGAGGACTGCGCCCACTGCGAGTCCAAGTCCGGCCGCATCGACCGCATCGAGCGCACCATCGAAGTCCTCGGCGACCTCGACGACGCCCAGCGGCAAAGGCTGCTGGAGATCGCGGACAGGTGCCCCGTCCACAAGACCTTGAAGGGCGAGATCGACGTCCCGACGCGGCTGGGGT
>CAZLBJ010000155.1:0-3588 GCA_964557755.1 uncultured Thermoanaerobaculia bacterium | reverse complement strand
GGGCGAGGGGTTCGGCTTCCTGATGGAGCGCCTCCTCGCCGAGGGTGCCCTCGACGTCTACTTCACGCCGGTGCAGATGAAGAAGAACCGGCCGGGCACCCTGGTCACGGTGCTCGCCCGCCCGTCCCTCCGCGACCCCCTGGCCGCTCTGCTCCTCGCCGAGTCCGGCTCCCTCGGCTGCCGCTGGCACGAGGCGGTGCGCCTCGAGGCGGAGCGCGAGACGGCGACCGTCGAGACGCCGTACGGTCAGGTGCGCGTGAAGCGCGCCGTGCTCGAGGGCCGCTCGCTGGGGGCGGCGCCCGAGTACGAGGACTGCCGGCGGCTGGCCCTGGAGGCGGGCGTGCCGTGGCGCGACGTGTACCGGGCGGCGCTGGCGGCGGCGGGGTAGCGGATCGAGGTATCCCCGTGCCCGAAGAGACGTCCGTCGTGTCGCCGACTTCCGAATCCGAGGTCCTCGCCTCCGGCCTCCTCCGTCTCGGCCTGGCCGGGGACGGTGGTCTCCGCTTTGCAGTGGCGGACCTGTCGGAGATCGTGGAGACGATGCGGGAGCGGGTGGACCTCTCGCCGGTGGCCGCCGCCGCCCTCGGCCGCAGCCTGGCCGGCGCCGCGATGCTGCTCCGCCTCGCCACCAAGACGCCGACCCGCCTCGTCCTCGAGCTGACCGGCGACGGCCCCATCCGCCGCGTCGTCGCCGAGGCCGACGACCGCGGCAACCTGCGCGGCATGGTGGGCGAGCGGCGGGTCGACGTGCCGCACTACGAGAGCGGCAAGCTCGCGGTCGGCTCCGCCGTCGGCAGGGGCTTCCTGCGCGTCGTGCGCGAGCACCCCGGCGGCAGCTACGGTTCGCAGGTCGAGCTCGTCTCCGGCGAGGTGGGGGACGACGTCGCCCACTACCTGGAGCAGAGCGAGCAGACGCGCTCGGCGGTGCTCCTCGGCGTCCTCGGCCGCCCTGCCGGAGTGGCTGCCGCCGGCGGCCTGATCATCGAGGTGCTGCCCGGCGCCGGCGAGGCGGCGCTGCGCCGCCTGGAGGACAACCTCGCCGGCATCCGCGGCGTCTCCTGGCTGATGGCGGAGGGCGGCGTCGACCACGTGCTGGCCACCGTCCTCGCCGGCCTCGACCGCGAGGTGCACGAGGAGCGCGAGCTGTTCTACCGTTGCCGCTGCAGCCGCGACCGCCTGCGCCGCCACCTCGAGCTGATGAGCGACGAGGACCGCGACTACCTGCGCGAGGACCGCGACGAGCTGGAGGCCGAGTGCGTGTTCTGCGGCACCACCTACCGCTTCGCGGCGCAGGAGCTGGAACGGTCCGCCGGCGCGTGACCCTGCTAGACTCGGCGTTCCCGAGGCGCCGCCGGCCGGCCGGCGCCGCATCCCCCGAGGGTCCGCGATGAGCAAGCTCTACCTCACGACGCCGCTCTACTACGTCAACGACCTCCCCCACGTCGGCCACGTCTACACGACGGTGGTGGCGGACGTCGTGGCGCGCTACCACCGCCTCGCCGGCGTCGACACCTACTTCCTCACCGGCACCGACGAGCACGGCCAGAACATCCAGCGCGCCGCCGAGGAGCAGGGCATCGAGCCGATCCGGCTCGCCGACCGCGTGGTGTCGCGATACCACGAGCTGTGGGACGAGTACGCGATGTCCCACGACGACTTCATCCGCACCACCGAGCCGCGCCACCGCGCCGGCGTCGACGAGATCATCCGCCGCATCGACGCCAACGGCGACTTCTACGTCGCCGCCCACGAGGGCTGGTACTGCCCGCCGTGCGAGACCTTCTACACCGAGAAGGAGCTCGACGCCGAGAAGCGCTGCCCGGTGCACGAGCGGCCGACCGAGTGGAAGTCGGAGGAGAACCTCTTCTTCCGCCTGTCGCGCTACCAGCAGCCGCTGCTCGACCTCTACGGCCGCCACCCGCAGATGGTGCGCCCGGAGAGCCGGCTCAACGAGGTGCGCGCCTTCGTCGAGGCGGGGCTCAAGGACCTCTCCGTGTCGCGCGCCCACCTGCCGTGGGGCATCCCCTTCCCGGGCCACCCGGGGCAGACGGTCTACGTGTGGCTCGACGCCCTCACCAACTATGTCTCGGCGCTCGGCTTCGGCCGCCCGGACGCCCCCCTCTACGAGCGCTGGTGGGACGCCCCCGACGCCGTCCGCGTGCACCTGATCGGCAAGGACATCCTGCGCCATCACGCCGTCTTCTGGCCCGCCTTCCTGCTCTCCGCGGGCCTGCCCCTGCCGACCACCGTGTGGGCGCACGGCTGGTGGCTGCGCGACGCGAAGAAGGTGTCGAAGTCGTCCGGCAACGTGGTGCGCCCCGACTACCTGGTGCGCCGCTTCGGCGCCGACGCGCTGCGCTACTTCCTGCTGCGCGAGATGGTCTTCGGCCAGGACGCCAGCGTCTCGGACGAGGCCTTCATCGAGCGCTACAACGCCGACCTCGCCAACGGCCTCGGCAACACCGTGTCGCGGGTGGTGACCCTGTCGCGCCGCGCCTTCGACGGCATGACGCCGCCGGAGAGCTGCGACGACAACCCGCTGATCCCGGTGGCCCGCGAGGTCGCCGCCGAGTACCGGCGGGAGATGGAGGCCTTCGCCTTCCAGCGCGCCCTGGCGGCGCTGTGGCGGCTGCTCGCCGAGACCAACCAGTACCTGGTCGAGCGCGAGCCGTGGAAGCGGATGAAGGAGGAGGGCGGCTCGGCCGCCGTCTCGCGCGTGCTGTGGAACTGTCTCGAGGCGGTGCGCATCGTCACGGTGGGCCTGTTGCCGTTCATGCCGCGGACGGCGCCGCGCGTGCTCGCCGCGATCGGCACCCCGCGGCCGCCGGAAGGCCTCGACGCCATGGCCTGGGGCGGCACCCCGGTCGGCGCCCTGCTGCCCGCGCCCGAGCCGCTGTTCCCGCGCATCGACAAGGAAGCCTGGATCGCCGAGGCGGAGGCCGCCACCGCCGCCGGCGGCGACGCCACCGTGGAGGAGACGACAGTGAGCGAAGAGACGAAGCCCGCGCCCGAGCCGGCCGCCGCCGAGCCGGCCGCCACCGAGACCGCCGCCGCCGGCGGGCAGATCGACGTCGGCCGCTTCTTCGAGACGCAGCTCAAGGTGGGCACGGTGAAGCACGCCGAGCCGGTGCCGAAGTCGAACAAGCTGCTGCGCCTGGAGGTCGACCTCGGCGAGGGCGCGCCGCGCCAGCTCGTCGCCGGCATCGCCAAGGCCTACGCGCCCGAGGCGCTGGTCGGCCGCCAGGTGGTGGTGGTCGCCAACCTGCAGCCGGCGACGCTGATGGGCGTCGAGTCGCGCGGCATGGTGCTGGCGGCGTCGGAGGACGGCCAGCCGGTGCTGCTGCACCCCGACCGCGAGGTGCCGCCCGGTACCCAGGTGCGTTGAGGGCGGGAGGGCGGACATGCCCGCGAGCCTCACCGAGCCGGCCGCCGACCCGGTCCCCAACCGGGCGGTGGTGGGGCTCGTCGACTCCCACTGCCATCTCCAGAGCCTGCCGGCGGACGAGCGCGAGGCGGCGCTCGACCACGCCCGCGAGCGCGGCGTGGTGGGCTTCCTGGTGCCGGCGGTCGACCTCTCGCAGGCCGACG
>CAZLBJ010000154.1:0-6876 GCA_964557755.1 uncultured Thermoanaerobaculia bacterium | reverse complement strand
GGCCGAGCAGGCGCGCCACCCGCGCCTGCACCTCGACCACCAGCAGCGAGTGGCCGCCGAGGTCGAAGAAGTTGTCGCGGCGGCCGATGGCCTCCGGCTCGAGACCCAGCACCTCGGCCCAGATCGCGGCCAGCCGCCGCTCGAGCTCGCCCTGCGGGGCGGCGAACGGGGCGCCGGCGGCGCGCTCCCGCTCCGGCTCCGGCAGCGCCTTGCGGTCCACCTTGCCGTTCGGCGACAGCGGCAGCTCCGGCAGGACGACCACCGCCGCCGGCACCATGTACTCGGGCAGCGAAGCGGCCAGGCCGTCGCGAAGCGCGCGCTCGTCGAGCTCGGCGCCCGAGGCGGCGACGACGTAGGCCGCCAGGCGGCCGTCGCGCGCCACCACCACCGCCTCGGCGACCGCCGGCTGCGCCACCAGCGCCGCCTCGACCTCCCCCAGCTCGATGCGGTGGCCGCGCACCTTGACCTGGTGGTCGAGGCGGCCGAGGAACTCCACCTCGCCGCCGGGGCGCACCCGCGCCAGGTCGCCGGTGCGGTAGAGGCGCGCGCCTGCTGTGTCGAAACCCGGCGCGTCGAAGTCGGCGCCCAGCGGGTCGGGCACGAAGCGCTCGGCGGTCATCGCCGGACGCGCCCGGTAGCCGCGGGCGAGGCCGACGCCGCCGAGATGCAGCTCCCCCGCCACCCCCACCGGCGCCGGCGCGCCGCGGCGGTCGAGCACGTGGACGCGCAGGTTGGCGATCGGCCGTCCGATCGGCACCGACGGCCGCGGGTCGCCCTCCTCGCACGGCCACCAGGTGACGTCGATCGCCGCCTCGGTCGGGCCGTAGAGGTTGAAGAGGCCCGCCGCCGGCGCACCGTCCCCGCGCCGCGGCATGCGAGCGAAGAAACGCTCCACCGTCTCGCGCGGCAGCGCTTCGCCGGAGCAGATCACCCGCCGCACGCCGCGGCAGCGCACCGCCAGGCCGTCCTGGGCGAGAAAGACCGCCAGCATCGGCGGCACGAAGTGGAGCGTGGTGACGCCGGCCTCCTCGATCAGCCGGCCCAGGTAGGCCGGGTCCTTGTGGCCCTCCGGCCGCGCCACCACCAGGCCGGCGCCGGTCAGCAGCGGCCAGAAGAACTCCCACACCGAGACGTCGAAGCTGAAGGGCGTCTTCTGCAGCACGCGGTCGCTCGCGTCGAGCCCGAACGCGTCCTGCATCCACAGCAGGCGGTTGACGATCGCCGCGTGCGGGTTGACCGCGCCCTTGGGGCGGCCGGTCGAGCCGGAGGTGTAGATGACGTACGCGGCGTTGCCGGCGAGGAGGCCGCTCGCCGGCGGCGCCGCCGGGTACCCGGCCCAGTCGCCGCGGTCGGCGTCGAGCCGCACCACCTCGGCGCCGGTGGCGGGCAGCGCGCCGGCCAGCCGCTCCTGGGTGAGCAGCACCGGCAGCGCCGCGTCCTCGGCCATGAAGGCCAGCCTCTCCGCCGGGTAGCCCGGGTCGAGCGGCACGTAGGCGCCGCCGGCGAGCACCACCGCGAGCAGCGCCTCGACCAGCTCGACGGACCGCTCCGCCGCCACTCCGACGCGCGATTCCGGTCCGACGCCGAGGCCGCGCAGGTGGTGGGCCAGCCGCGAGGCGCGGGCGAAGAGGTCGCGGTAGCTCACCGCCTCGCCCTCGAACAGCACCGCCGGCGCCTCCGGCGTGCGCTCGGCCTGCGCCAGCAGCAGGCCGGCCAGCGTGCCGTCGCCGCCGGCGTAGGTCGTCGCCGTGTCGTTCCAGCCGGCGACGAGCTGCCGCCGCTCCGCTTCCGACAGCAGCGGCAGGTCGTCGAGCCGCCGCCCCGGCTCGTCCGCCACCGCCGCCGCCAGCGTGCCGAGGTGGTCGAGCAGGCGCCGCGCGGTGGCGCGGTCGAAGAGGTCGGTGCGGTAGGACAGCGAGCCGGCGAAGCCGTCCGCCGTCTCGCGCATCGACAGCGTGAGGTCGAAGGTGGCGGTGCCGGTGCGCGGCACCTCGAAGCGGAAGGAAAGGCCCTCCACCTCGAGCTCCGGCATCGGCTGGTTCTGCAGCACGAAAAGCACCTGGAACAGCGGCTGGTGCGCCAGGTCGCGGCTCGGCCGCAGCGCCTCGACCAGCTTCTCGAGCGGCAGGTCCTGGTGGTCGAAGGCGTCGAGCGTCGTCCGCCGCACGGCGTCGAGCAGGGCGCGGAAGCCGGCGTCCATCGCCAGCCGCGTGCGCAGCACCAGGGTGTTGACGAAGAAGCCGATCAGCGGCTCGATCTCGGCGCGGCGGCGGTTGGCGATCGGCGTGCCGACGGCGAGGTCCCGCTGCCCCGACCAGCGCGCCAGCAGCGCCTGGAAGAGGGCGAGGAGCACCATGAACGGCGTCGCCCCCGCCTCGCGTCCGAGCTCGGCGAGACGCCGCGACACCGCCTCCGGCAGCGCGAAGACGAGCTTGTCGCCGCGGTAGCTCTGCACCGCCGGCGCCGGCCGGTCGGTGGGCAGCGCCAGCGCCTCGGGAGCGCCGGCCAGGGCCTCCTTCCAGTGGTCGAGCAGCGCCGCCAGCGCGTCGCCGGCGAGCCACTGCCGCTGCCAGGCGGCGTAGTCGGCGTACTGCACCGGCAGCTCCGGCAGGGGCGACGGGCGGCCGGCGAGCAGCGCCGGGTAGAGCGCCGCCAGCTCGCGCACCAGCACGCCGCCCGACCAGCCGTCGGAGACGACGTGGTGGAGGGTGACCAGCACCAGGTGGTCGCGCGCCGCCAGCCGCACCAGCAGGGTGCGCACCAGCGGCCCGCGGCCGAGGTCGAACGGCCGCCGCGACTCGAGCGCCGCCACCCGCCTTCCCTCCGCCTCGCGCGCCGCGTTCGGCAGCGCCGTCAGGTCGACCACCGGCAGCGGCAGGCGCAGCGCGGCGGCGACCTCCACCCGCGGCCGGCCGTCGACCGTCGGGTAGGTCGAGCGCAGCACCTCGTGGCGGCGCACGATCTCGGCGAAGCAGCGCGCCAGGACGGCGACGTCGAGGGCGCCCGCGAGGCGCACCGCCGGCGGGATGTTGTACGCCGGGCTGCCGGGCTCGAGGCGGTCGAAGAACCACATGCGCTGCTGCTGGAACGACAGCACGCGCGGCTCGCCGGCGGGGCGCGGCGCCAGCGGCGGTGCGGCGGGCGCCGCCGAGGCCGACGCCTGGCGCAGGAAGGCGACCAGCTCGCCGCGCCGCTCGCCCACCTCGGCCTTGACCTCGTCGCTCATCGCCCCCTTCGGAGCGCGGAAGCGCAGCCGCTCGCCGTCGAGCCACAGCTCGATGCCGCGTCGGCGCAGCTCGGCGAGGAAGCGCACGGTGGAGAGCGCCGCCAGCGCGTCGTCGGTGCCGACGATGGCGCCGACGCCGCCCTCGCGCTCGACGAAGGCGCGCATGCGGGCGAGCAGGTAGGGCGCCATCGCGCGGCCGTGGCGGCGCACCGCCGGCGCCTCCCAGTGCCCGGCCATCCAGGCGAGGACCATCAGGCCGCGGGCGATCATGAAGGTCTCCAGCCGCGCCGCCGACGCCTCGTCGAGCGGCCGCACCGAGCGGTAGCCGGCGAGGAAGGCGTCGCGCAGCGCCGGGAAGTCGGGGCGGTCGGCGACGCGCAGCAGCGCCGAGGCGACGTCGTAGAGGTACCAGCCCCAGCCGCAGTCGGCGAAGTCGATGGCGCGCACCTCGGTCTCTCCGCCGCCGTCGATGCCGGCTTCGGCGAAGAGCAGGTTGTGCGGCTGGAGGTCGCCGTGGAGCAGGCCCCACGACGCCGGCTCGCGCGGCAGGCCGATCACCTCGACGGCAGTGCGGCGGGCGGCGGCGGCGAGCACCGGCAGGTCGCGGCGGGCGAAGAGCTCGAAGCCGGCGTCCGGCAGGCGCGCTGCGAGGTCGTCGAGCGGCCATTCCGGGCGCGAGAAACCCTCCGGCGGCGCGAACGCCTCGGCCTCGCGGTGCATGCGGGCCATGAAGGCGCCGACCGCGCGGTACGCCGGCGCCGTGAGGCGGTCGCCGTCGACGAAGACGCCGTCTACCCAGCGGAAGAGCACGGCGTGGCGGTCCTCGTCGAGGGTGACGACGCCTTCGCCGGCCGGCGAGGGCACCGGCTCCGGCACAGAGAGGCCGGCGGCGGCGAGGCGGGCGAGCCACGCCTGCTCGGAGCGGATCTCCGCCAGGTCGCCGGCCCCGGCGCCGTAGAGGCGCAGGGCGTAGGCGGCGCCGTCTGCGGCGTCGACCCGCAGCGTGGCGTGGACGCCGTCGACCAGCAGCTCGACGGCGGCGCCGGCGAGGCCGAAGCGCTCGAGGGCGGCCTCGGCCAGGCGGTGCACCGCCGCGGTGCGCGCGTCGACGCCGGCGTCGTGCACCGTCACAGCTCTCCCTCCTCGATCTCGCCGCCGGCGTCCGCCGCCTCGCCGGTGCCGGCGCCGCCGGCCGCCCAGCGCATCACCTCCAGCGCCTCGGCCAGCTCGGCCACCGTCGGCCCCTCGAAGAAGCTGGCCAGCGGCAGCTCGACGCCGAGCTCGGCGCGCAGCCGCGACACCAGGCGGGTGGCGAGCAACGAGTGGCCGCCGAGGTGGAAGAAGCCGTGGCGGACGCCGATCTCCTCCGCCGGCCGCGCCAGCACCTCGCCCCACAGGCGGCACAGCGTCGTTTCGAGCTCCGAGCGCGGCGCCACGTAGGCGGCGCCGAGGCCGAGGCTCGTCGTCTGCAGGCCGGCGAGGGCGGCGCGGTCGACCTTGCCGTTGTGGTTGAGCGGGACGGCGGCGAGCACCGCGAAGGCGCCGGGCAGCATGTAGTCGGGCAGGCGGCCGGCGAGCCAGGCGCGGATCTCCTCGACCGCCGGGGGGGCGCCGTCGCCCGGCACCACGTAGGCGGTGAGGAGCGGCCCGTCGTCGCCGGCGGCGGCGAGCACCACCGCCGAGGCCACCGCCGGGTGCTCGCCGAGCACCGCCTCGATCTCGCCCAGCTCGACGCGGAAGCCGCGCACCTGCACCTGGTGGTCGATGCGGCCGAAGTAGAGCAGGTGGCCGTCGCCGCGCCGGCGCGCCAGGTCGCCGCTCCGGTAGAGGCGCCCGCCGGGCGCGGCGGCGAACGGGTCGGGCACGAAACGCTCGGCGGTCAACGCGGGGCGGCCGAGGTAGCCGCGCGCCAGCCCCTCACCGCCGACGTGGATCTCGCCGGCGGCGCCGACCGGCACCAGGTTGCCGCGGCGGTCGAGCAGGTGCACCTGGAGGTCGGGGATGGGGACGCCGACGTCGCCCTCCGGCGCGGCGGCTTCGACCTCGGCGGCCGCGACCGGCTGGAAGGTGACGTGCACGGTGGTCTCGGTGATGCCGTACATGTTCACCAGGCGCGGGCCGCGCGGATCGGGGCCGGTGCCGTCGCCGTGGCGCGCCACCCACGGCGCCAGCGCCCCGGCGTCGAGCGCCTCGCCGCCGAAGACGACCCGGCGCAGGGCCAGCGGCGGCAGGTCGCCGGCCGCCTCGTCCGCCTCCGCCTCGGCGGCGGCGAGCTGCCGGAAGGCGGACGGCGTCTGGTTGAGCACCGTCACCCCCTCCTCGCGCAGCAGCCGCAGGAAGTCGCCGGGCGAGCGCGACACGAGGTAGGGCACCACCACGATGCGGCCGCCGTAGGCCAGCGCGCCCCACACTTCCCACACCGAGAAGTCGAAGGCGTAGGAGTGGAACAGGGTCCAGGCGTCGTCCGGACCGAAGCCGAACCACGGCTCGGTGGCGGCGAGCAGCCGCGCCACCTGCCGGTGCGCGATGCCCACCCCCTTCGGCCGGCCGGTCGAGCCGGAGGTGTAGATGACGTAAGCGAGGTCGTCGCCGTCGAGCGGCACCGGCGGGCGCTCCGGCGCGGCCGGGGTGATGGAGCCGGCGGCGGGGACCGACGTACCGCGTGCCACCGGCGCCTCGGCGTCGCGACCGCTGGACGTCCACCCTTCGCTGAAGGGGTTCGTCCCGATCTCGACCACCTCGACGCTCGCCGCGGCCTCCGCGAGGTCTCCGCCTTTCCGCAGGCGGTCCGCCGCCTCGCCTCCGGCCACCAGGAGCCTTGGCCCGGCGTCCTCGAGCATGTCGGCCAAGCGGCCTGGCGGAGCCTTGGGATCCAGCGGCACGTAGGCGGTGCCGGCGGCGAGGGTGCCGAGGATCGCTTCGACCTGCGCCGCCGAGCGGTCGACGAGCAGCGCCACGCGGTCGCCCCGGCGCACGCCGCGGCGGCGCAGCTCGTGGGCCAGGGCCCAGGCGCGGCCGGCCAGCTCGCCGTAGGTCCAGCGCTGGGCGCCGTCGACAACGGCCACCGCCTGCGGCGCCCGCGCCGCCTGCACGGCGAACAGGTCGACGAGGGAGGGACCGGCCGGGGCCGCCGCCGCGGCGGGCCGGTTCCACTCGGCGAGCAGGCGCCGCTCCTCGCCGACCGACAGCATCGGCAGGCGCGAGAGCGGCGTCTCCGGATCGGCCGCCGCCGCGCTCAGCAGGCGCACCAGGTGGTCGATCCAGCGCCGCACGG
The DNA here is from genome assembly GCA_964557755.1 of uncultured Thermoanaerobaculia bacterium. Taxonomy (GTDB): domain Bacteria; phylum Acidobacteriota; class Thermoanaerobaculia; order Multivoradales; family JBCCEF01; genus CAZLBJ01. Next base: position 376 of record CAZLBJ010000154.1, on the reverse strand, counting down.
TGGCGCGGTCGTAGAGCTCGGTCGAGTACTCGACGCGCAGCCGCCACGCGCTGCCGCCGCCCGCCTGCTCCACCCGCTCGACGGCGAAGATCCAATCGAACTTGGCGGCGCCGCTGTCGGCGGGCACCGGCTCGAACACCAGCTCGGGCAGCTCGAGGCGTCCCGGCGGCACGTTCTCCAGCATGAACATGCCCTGGAACAGCGGCTGGCGCCCCGGCGCGCGCTCCGGCGCCAGCTCCTCGACCAGCTTGTCGAACGGCAGGTCCTGGTGCGCGTAGGCGGCCAGCGCGGTCTCGCGCACGCGGCGCAGCAGGGCGCCGAACGCCGGGTCGCCGGCGGCGTCGACGCGCAGCACCAGGTTGTTGACGAAGAAGCC
>CAZLBJ010000153.1:0-6669 GCA_964557755.1 uncultured Thermoanaerobaculia bacterium | reverse complement strand
GGCGGTGTGCCGCCCGGCCTCCTGACCTACGGCATCTCCTGGGAGTTCGCCGGGCCGCTCTGGGAACCGCTCTGGAGGCTGATCGACCGCGCCGGCGGCGACCACGCGGTCGCTCGTCTCCTCGATCTCGCCGAGCGGCTCAGCGGCTGGCGGCTGAGCCTCGACGCCCTCTATCCGTTCGTCTACCCGCAACTGCTCGCCAAGCTCCTGCTCGCCGCCGCCGCGTTGGGCGTGGTGGGGTGGTCGGTGCTGTCGCGCGCGCCGGCGGCGCGCGACCCGGTGCGCGGGACGCGGCGCCTCTTCGCGGGGCTGCTGCTGTGCTCGGCCACGGTCTATCCCTGGTACCTGCTCTGGGTGCTGCCCTGGGCGGCGCTCGAACGGCACCGGCCGTGGCTCCTCGCCTCGGCCACGGCGCCCCTCGCCTACCTCGCCCATCACCGCGCCGTGGAGCTGTTCCCCGGCGTCTGGCTGGCGGTGTGGGGACCGCCGGCGCTCCTCGCCGCCCTGCTGGCGCTGCGCGCGCGGCGGCGGGCGGCGGATCCCGTGCCGCTGGAGGTGCGTTGACCGTCCTCGCCACCCCGGTCCGCCTCACCCTCGCCTACCGCGGCACCGCCTACGCCGGTTGGCAGCGCCAGGACAACGCGCTGGCGGTGCAGCAGGTGGTCGAGGAGGGATTGGCCGATCTCCTTGGCGCGGCGGTCGCCGTGCACGGCGCGGGGCGCACCGACGCCGGCGTCCACGCCCGCGGCCAGGCGGCCCACCTCGAGCTGCCGCCGCCGTTCCCGCTCCGCGGCCTGGTGCACGGCGGCAACCACCGGCTCCCCGAGGACGTACGCATCCTGGCGGCGCACCGGATGCCCGCCGGCTTCCATGCCCGCAAGCACGCGGCCGGCAAGGAGTACAGCTACCGCCTGGTGCGCACCGAGGTGCTGTCGCCGCTCGACGCGCCGTTCGCGCTGGCGGTGGCGCCGGACCTCGACCTCGCTGCCATGGCGCGCGCCGCCGCCCGGCTGCCCGGGCGCCACGACTTCACCGCCTTCGCGCTCGCCGGCGGCGCCCACGGCCAACCGTTCCGCCGCATCGCGTCGGCGCGCTTCGAGGCGGCCGGCGACGCCGTGGTCTTCCGCGTCGTCGGCGACGGCTTCCTGCGCGGCATGGTGCGCTCGCTGGTCGGCACGCTGCTCGAAGTGGGCGCGGGGCGGCGCACGCCGGAGGGCTTCGCGGCGCTGCTCGCCGGCCGGCCGCGCGGCGAGGCGGGACCGACCGCGCCGGCCGCGGGGCTGGTGCTCGAACGGGTGCTCTACCCGCCCGAGTGGTGGCCGGTCGACGCCGGCTGATGTGGTACCTTTCGCCTGTTCCACCGCGGCCGGACCGCCGCCGCACCGGCCCAGGATCACCACCCGAGACACCCGCGACCGCCGCCCGAGCCCCGTCCGCACGATGATCGACCTCAGCAAGCTGGCCGAGCCCGGGTCGCCGGAGGAGCTGCTCGTGCGCCGCCTCGACCTGGCGCGCCTGCCGCGGCACGTGGCGGTGATCATGGACGGCAACGGCCGCTGGGCGCAGGCGCGCGGGCTGCCGCGCGTCGAGGGCCACCGCGCCGGCGTCGAGTCGGTGCGCGACACGGTGGAGGCCGCCGGCCGCCTCGAGCTCGGTGCGCTCACCCTCTACGCCTTCTCGGTGGAGAACTGGAAGCGCCCGCGCTTCGAGGTGTGGACGCTGATGAACCTGCTCAAGGAGTACGTCCGCAAGGAGCTGTCGACGCTGGTCGACAACGACGTGCGGCTCGGCGTCCTGGGGCGCTGGCGCGAGCTGGACCCGTCGGTGGTGCGCGAGCTGGAGACGGCGCTCGAGGCGACGCGGGACAAGCGCGGCATGCGCCTCAACATCGCTCTCAACTACTCGGGGCGCTGCGAGATCGTCGACGCCTGCCGCCGCATGGTGGCCGACGGGGCGGCCGGGGGGACGGCCGACTTCGACGAGGAGACGTTCGGCGCCTACCTCTACTCGGCCGGCCAGGCGGACCCCGACCTGCTGATCCGCACCTCGGGGGAGATGCGGGTGTCGAACTTCCTGCTCTGGCAGATCGCCTACGCGGAGCTGGTGTTCACCCACACGCTGTGGCCCGACTTCCGGCGCCGCCACCTGTTCGAGGCGCTGCTCGAGTACCAGCGCCGCGAGCGCCGCTTCGGCGACGTCGGGACGCCCGACGAGGAGGTGGCCGTAGCGCCGCGGACGCACAGCCGGCTCGGATAGTCATGGACGGTCCGGCCTGACATGCAGCGCATCGTCACCGCGGCCGTCGGCATTCCCATCCTGCTCGTGGGCATCTTCCTGCTGGACGACGCGTGGTTCTTCGCCCTGACCGTGCTGGCGGTCGACTGGGCGGTGCTCGAGTACGTGCGCATCGCCCGCGCCTGGGCGCCCGGAGCGCCGCTGCGCGCGCTGCTGGTGCTGGTGCCGCTCGCCGCCCTCGGCCTGGCCGTGGCCACCTCGCCGGGGGCGGCCGGCCCGCCGGCGGTGCTCGCCGCCGGCCTGCTGCTGACGGTGGCCGTCGCCGTGCTCGTGCTGCTCGGCCGCACGCCGCCCACCGAGGCATTGCCCGCCTTCGGCGCCTTCAGCTTCGGCGTCCCCTACTTCGCGCTCGGCTGCGTCGCCCTCTACCGCCTGCAGGCGCTCGACCCGTGGCTGCTGTTCCTCGGCTTCGTCATCGTCTTCCTGGGCGATACCGCGGCCTACTACGTCGGCTCGCGGCTCGGCCGCCACAAGATGACGCCGGTGGTGTCGCCCAACAAGTCGTGGGAGGGGGCGGCGGCGAGCCTCGCGGCCGCCGTCGCCGCCGCCGCCGCGTGGTCGTGGTGGCGGCTCGGGGCGGTGCCGTGGGAGCTGCTGGCGCTGGCCGCCGTCACCGGCGTCGCGGCGCAGTTCGGCGACCTCGCCGAGTCGCTGCTCAAGCGCGGCTCCGGGATCAAGGACTCCGGCAACCTCTTGCCCGGCCACGGCGGCGTCCTCGACCGCATCGACGCGCTGCTCTTCGCCATGCCGGTGCTGCTCGCCGGCGTCTGGTGGCTGGGGCCCGAGCGGCTGGTGCCGTGAATGCGGCTGCCGCCGCGGCCGCGGCGGCGGGAATCCCCGTCCCGTCGCGCGCGTTGGCACTAGGTCAGTCGCCCGAACCTTCAACCACCCCCCGACCGATTCCATGACCGAGCTGCTGCAGTCCGCCCAGGGCCTGTTCGTCAACGTGCTGGCCTTCGTCTTCGCCCTCGGCGTCATTATCGCCGTCCACGAGCTCGGCCACCTGCTGGTCGCCAAGCTCTTCGACGTGCGGGTGACCGCCTTCTCGCTCGGCTTCGGGCCGCGCCTGTGGGGCTTCCGCCGCGGCGAGACCGACTACCGGCTGTCGGCGGTGCCGCTGGGCGGCTACGTCAAACTGGGCGGCGAGCAGCCCGAGGAGGCGACCGGCGATCCGCGCGAGTTCCTCAGCAAGCCGCGCTGGCAGCGCATCCTGGTCTACGTGGCGGGGCCGGCGATGAACGTGCTGCTGGCCATCCTGCTCATCGCCGTGGTGTTCATGGTCGGCATCGAGTCGATGGACCTGTCGGTGCCGCCGAACGTCGGCTTCATCGCCGAGGAGTCCTCGGCCGCCGCCTCCGAGCTCCAGGTGGGCGACCGCATCGTGCGCGTCGGAGAGCGCGAGATCGACGACTGGGACGACCTGTCGTTCGAGCTCGTCACGACGCTCGACCGGCCGCTGGAGCTGACCGTCGAGCGCGGCGAGGAGACCTTCCGCACGACGGTGACGCCGCAGCGCCTCGAGGACCGCGACTTCAGCGACATGGCGGGCATCGGCCCCGACCTGCTGCAGACCATCACCACCGTGCAGTCGGGGCAGCCGGCGGAGGCCGCCGGGCTCCAGCCGGGCGACAAGGTGCGGCGCATGGACGGCCGCGCGGTGCCGGGCACCCAGGCGTTCGTCGACCACGTGTCGGCGCGCCCCGGCGAGGAGGTGGTGCTGGAGGTGCTGCGCGACGGGCGGGTGCTGGAGCTGGCGGTGGTGCCGGCGGACGTCGACGGCGTCGGCCGCATCGGCGTCGGCATCGGCATCTACCAGCGCTACGGCTTCTTCCAGGCCTTCGTACAGAGCGCGCGCTGGAACTGGAACATCACCGAGAAAACGCTCAGCATCCTCGGCCGCATCTTCACCCGCGAGGCCTCGGCGCGCGCCAACCTGGCGGGACCGATCCAGATCGCGGTGATCACCGGCGAGGCGGCGCAGCTCGGCTTCAAGTGGCTGCTGCAGCTGATGGGCATGATCAGCATCTCGATCGCGCTGCTCAACCTGATGCCGATCCCCATCCTCGACGGCGGCCAGATCCTCATCCTGCTGGTCGAGAGCGTCATGCGGCGCGACCTCTCCTTCCGCATCAAGGAGCTGATCGCCCAGGTCGGCTTCGTCCTCATCATCCTGCTGATGCTGACGGTGATCTACTTCGACCTCTCGAAGACCCTGCCGGGACTGTTCAGCTAGCTCGCGGCGTCCCGGCCGGCCGTCACGACCCTCACAACCCCCGCAGCACCTCCAGGTCCTTCCGGTGGCCCTCGAGGTCGTCGCCGGTCTCCGTCTCGATGACCATCGGGACGGCGGCGAGGCGGGGGTCGTGGAGCAGACGGGTGAAGAGGCCGAGGCCGATCTCGCCCTCGCCGATGTGGGCGTGGCGGTCGCGGCGCGAGGCGAACGGCTTGACGCTGTCGTTGAGGTGCAGGCAGCCGACGCAGGCGAGGCCGAGGCGCTCGTCGACCTCGCTCCAGAACTCCTCGTAGCCCGCCGGCTCGTGCACCGGGTAGCCGGCGGCGAAGGCGTGGCAGGTGTCGAGGCAGACGCCGACCCGCGCCGCGTGCTCCAGCCGCGCCAGGACCTGCTCGAGGTGCTCCAGCCGGTAGCCGAGGGCGCTGCCCTGGCCGGCGGTGTTCTCGAGCAGCAGGCGGGGGCCGGCCGGCGCCGCGGCGAGGATCGGGTCGAGCACGGCGGCGACGCGCTCGACGCCGGCCTCCTCGCCGCTGCCCAGGTGGGCGCCCGGGTGCAGCACCAGGGCGTCGACGCCGACCTGCGCACAGCGCGCCAGCTCGTCGGCGAGGGCGGCGACGGAGCGGGTGAGCACCGTCTCGTCGGTGGCCCCGAGGTTGATCAGGTACGAGGCGTGCGCCACCGCCGGCCCGATCGCGCTCGCCTCGCGCGCGGCGCGGAAGCCCGCGGCGTCGTCCGCAGCGATCGGCTTGCCGCTCCACCGGTTGGCGTTCTTGACGAAGATCTGGATGGCGGTGCACCCCAGCTCCTCGCCGCGCGGGATCGCCTTGGCGACGCCCCCGGCCACCGAGACGTGGGCGCCGAGCGGCGGTAGGGACTGCTTCCTGCGGCTCTTCGAATCGGCCATGAGGGCGCGAGCATACCGTGCAGGCTGCCGCCCCCCCGTCTGCTAGACTGGCCGCCATGTCGCCCGCCGTCCGCAAGCTGCTGCGCCTGTTCGGCTTGCTGGCCTACGCGGGGGTCGCGGTACTGCTCTTCGTGCTCGCCGCCTACGGCGCCTTCGGGCTGTTCGTGCGCAGCGGCGCGACGCCGGTGCCGGACGTCGCCGCCATGCCCGTCGAGGAGGCGCGCGGGGTGCTCGCCGACTCGGGGTTCGAGCTGGCGGTCGACGAGGGCGGGCGCTTCGACGCCGAGGTGCCGGCGGGGAGCGTGCTCGCCCAGCGCCCCGAGCCGCACACGCTGGTCAAGCGCGGCGCCACCGTCGACGCCGTCCTGTCGCTCGGGCCGCAGCGGCTCACCGTGCCCGACCTGGTGGGGCGCTCGCTGCCTTCGGCGCAGGTGGCGCTGGCCGCCGCCGGGCTCACCGGCGGGCGCCTGCTGCAGGTGTACTCGCCCGGGCCGGCCGGCACGGTGGTCGAGCAGGACCCGCGCCCCGGCACCACGGTGCCGCCGGACGGCACCGTCGACCTGATGCTGTCGCAGTCCAGCACCGCCCAGCGGTATCTCATGCCCGACCTCGTCTACCGCGACTACGACCAGGTGCGCGGTTTCTTCGAGCGCGCCGGCCTGCGCCTCGGCCGCGTCACCTTCGAGATCTACGAGGGGGCGCGGCGCGGCACCATCCTGCGCCAGTTCCCGCTCGCCGGCCACCCGATCACGCCGCAGGAAGCGGTGTCGCTGGTGGTGGCGGCGGGCAGCGAGCTGCGGGAGGAGATCGGCCGCCTGCCGGCCCCCGGGAGCCCGCCGTGAGGATCGCCCCCAGCATCCTGGCCGCCGACCTCGCCGACCTCGGCGGCGCCCTCGAGGTGTGCGAGCGTGGTGGCGCCGACCTCGTGCACGTCGACGTCATGGACGGCCATTTCGTCCCCAATCTGACCTTCGGCATCCCGGTGCTGGCGGCGCTGCGCAAGCGCACGAAGCTGCCGCTCGACGTGCATCTCATGGTCGAGGATCCCGGCGCCCTGCTCGACGACTACCTCGCTGCCGGCGCCGACCGCGTGGCGGTGCACTGGGAGGCGGCGGTGCACCTCGACGGCCTGCTGGCGCGCATCGCCGCCGCCGGCGCCGAGGCCGGCGTGGCGGTCAACCCGGCGACGCCGGTCGAGCTGCTCACCGACGCGCTGCCGCGCCTCGACTTCGTGCTG
>CAZLBJ010000152.1:0-5260 GCA_964557755.1 uncultured Thermoanaerobaculia bacterium | reverse complement strand
CTGACGTTGAAGTTGACGTTGACGTTTCAACCGTCGCCGACTACCCTTGCGGGCATTACACCGTAAACGGTTACATCCACGCAGACGCATGCCGCGTTCAGCCCTTCTCGCCGCCCTCCTCGCCGCGGTCCTCCTCGCGGGCGCGGCCGCGGCGACTCCGGCGGCCGCAACCCCCGACGACCTCGTCGAGACCCTCCTCGCGCGCATGACCCTCGAGGAGAAGCTCGGCCAGCTCACCCAGCTCCGCGGCCGGTGGGGCGACACCGGACCGCGGGTCGCCGAAGGAGGCGAGGACGAAGTACGCCGCGGTCAGGTGGGCTCCTTCCTCGGCATCTACGGCGCCGAGACCACCCGCGAGCTGCAGCGCATCGCGCGCGAAGAATCCCGCCTCGGCATCCCGCTGCTCTTCGCCCACGACGTCATCCACGGCTTCCGCACCGTCTTCCCGGTACCGCTCGGCGAAGCGGCGACCTGGGACCCGGCCGCGGTCGAGCGCGCGTCGCGCATCGCCGCCGTCGAGGCGGCGGCGCACGGCCTCCACTGGACCTACGCGCCGATGGTCGACATTGCGCGCGACCCCCGCTGGGGGCGCGTCGTCGAGGGCGCCGGCGAGGACCCCTTCCTCGGCTCCGCGATGGCGGCGGCGAAGGTGCGCGGCTTCCAGGGCCCCGACCTCGCCCGCGCCGACACCCTGCTCGCCACCGCCAAGCACTTCGCCGCCTATGGCGCCGCCGAGGGCGGCCGCGACTACGACGTGGCCGACGTCTCGGAGCGCACCCTGCGCGAGGTCTACCTGCCGCCCTTCCGCGCCGCCGTCGAGGCCGGCGCCGGCGCGGTGATGGCCGCCTTCAACGAGGTCGCCGGGGTGCCGATGCACGCCCACCGCGGCCTCGTCACCGGCGTCCTGCGCGGCGAGTGGGGCTTCGACGGCGTGGTGGTGAGCGACTTCACCGGCGTCCTCGAGCTGATCGCACACGGCGTCGCCGCGACGCCCGCCGACGCCGGCGCCCTCGCCCTCCACGCCGGCGTCGACGTCGACATGGTGAGCCGCATCTACCTCGAGCACCTGCCCGCCGCCGTGCGCGCCGGCCGCGTGCCCGAGGCCGAGGTGGACGACGCGGTGCGCCGCCTGCTGCGCGCCAAGGCGGCGCTCGGCCTGTTCGACGACCCGTACCGCTATGGCGACCCGGCGGGCGAGGCGGCGGTCGTACTCACCGCGGAGCACCGGGCGGCGGCGCGGGCGCTGGCGCGCGACTCGCTGGTGCTGCTGCGCAACGAGGGCGGCGTGCTGCCGCTGGCCAAGGACCTCCGGCGCCTGGCGGTGATCGGTCCGCTGGCCGACGACCCGGCCGCCGTCCTCGGCTCGTGGAAGGCGGCGGGGCGGGCCGAGGACGCGGTGTCGATCCTCGCCGGCATCCGCCGCGCCGTCGCCCCGGACACCGAGGTGGTGCACGTGCGCGGCGCCGAGGTGCTGGGCGAGGACACCACCGGCTTCGCGGAGGCGGTCGCCGCCGCCGAGGCCGCCGACGCCGTGGTGCTGGTGCTCGGCGAGGACCCGGAGATGAGCGCCGAGGCCAACAACCGCACCAGCCTCGACCTGCCCGGCGTGCAGCGCGCGCTGGCGCAGGCGGTCCACGCCACCGGCACGCCCACCGTCGCCGTGCTGCTCAACGGCCGGCCGCTGGCCGTCCCCTGGCTGGCCGAGCACGTGCCGGCGATCCTCGAAGCGTGGTTCCCGGGCGTCGAGGCCGGCCCGGCGGTGGCCGACGTGCTGTTCGGCGACCACGCGCCGTCCGGCAAGCTCCCGGTGACCTTCCCGCGCACCGTCGGCCAGGTACCGATCTACCACGCGCACAAGAGCACCGGCCGGCCGCCGGTCGCCGACCAGAAGTACACCTCGAAGTACATCGACGTGCCGTGGACGCCGCTCTACCCGTTCGGCCACGGCCTCTCCTACACGACGTTCGAGTACGGCGAGCCGTCCGTCGAGCCCGCCGCCGGCGCCGACGCCGCGCGCACGGTGGCGGTGACGGTGACCAACACCGGGCGGCGCGCCGCCGCCGAGGTGGTGCAGCTCTACCTGCGCGACGACGTCGCCAGCGTCACCCGCCCGGTGCGCACGCTGCGCGGCTTCGAGAAGGTGCACCTGGCGCCGGGCGAGTCGCGGCGCGTCGTCTTCCGCCTCGGCCGCGCCGACCTCGAGCTGCTCGACCAGGAGCTTCGTCCAGTCGTCGAGCCGGGGACCTTCACCGTCTTCGTCGGCGGCAGCTCGGCCGCCCCCAGCGAGGCGCAATTCACCGTGGAGGCGCCATGAAGCGAGCCCTCGTCCTCACCTTCCTCGCCGCCGTCCTCCTGGCTCCCTGGACCCGCGGCCAGGCGGCCCCCGGGGACCGGCCGCGCAACCTCGTCGTCATCCTCAGCGACGACCACCGCTACGACTTCATGGGCTTCCACCCGGACGCGCCGGAGTTCCTCGAGACGCCGGGCTTCGACCGCATGGCGGCCGAGGGCGCCCACCTCGCGAACGCCTTCGTCACCACCTCGCTGTGCTCGCCGAGCCGCGCCTCGATCCTCACCGGCCAGTATGCCCACCGCCACCGGGTGGTCGACAACACCTCCGGCATCCCGCCGGGCACGGTGTTCTTCCCGGCGCTGCTGCAGCGCGCCGGCTGGCGCACGGCGTTCGTCGGCAAGTGGCACATGGGCGAGGACGCCGACGACCCGCGGCCCGGCTTCGACCACTGGGTGAGCTTCCGCGGCCAGGGCGTCTACGTCGACCCGGAGCTCAACGTCGACGGCACGCGGCGCGTCCACCAGGGCTACACCACCGACGTCCTCACCGACCTCGCCGTCGACTGGCTGCGGCGGCAGGCGGACGACCCGTCGCGGCCGTTCTTCCTCATGCTGTCGCACAAGGCGGTGCACGCCGAGTTCGTGCCCGCGCCGCGCCACGCCGGCCGCTACCGCGACGTGCGGATCCCCTACCCGGTGACCATGCCGCGCACCGAGGCCAACGTCGAGGCCTTGCCGCGCTGGGCGCGGGCGCAGCGCTACAGCTGGCACGGGGTGGACTACGCCTACCACGGCCAGTTCGACTTCGACACCTTCTACCGCCGCTACGCCGAGACGCTGCTCGCCCTCGACGAGAGCGTCGGCCGCGTGCTCGACGCCGTCGAGGAGGCGGGGCTGGCGGCGAGCACGCTGGTCCTCTACCTCGGCGACAACGGCTTCTCGCTCGGCGAGCACGGGCTGATCGACAAGCGCCACGCTTACGAGGAGTCGATCCGCATCCCGCTGCTCGCCTGGGGACCGGGCTTCGTGCCGGCCGGCGCGCGGGTCGAGACGCTGGTGCGCAACATCGACGTCGCGCCCACCCTGCTCGACCTCGCGGGCGTCGCCACCGACCGCCCGGTCGACGGCCGCTCGGTGCTGCCGGCGCTGCGCGGCGAGGCGTTGGAGGTGCCGGTCGAGCTGCTCTACGAGTACTACTGGGAGCACGCTTTCCCGCACACACCGACCACCTTCGCGCTGCGCGACGCGCGCTGGAAGTACATCTACTACCACGGCGTGTGGGACGACCAGGAGCTGTTCGACCTCGACACCGACCCCGACGAGCGCTTCAACCTGATCCACCTCCCCGCCCACCGCGGGCGGGTGGAGGCGATGAGCGGCCGCATGTGGGACCTGCTGGAGGAGACCGGCGGCATGGCCATCCCGCTGCGCCGCGGCGACTGGCAGGCGTGCGAGAAGCTGCTGCCGTAGACCGACGGAGGGCGAAGGCATGGGCGGACGTCTGGCCGGCATCGACTGGTGGGTGATCGGGCTCTACTTCGTGGTGATCTTCGCCGGCGCCGTGTGGGCGACGCGGCGCGAGCGGCGCGGCCGCGGCGAGACCTCCGCCGACTACTTCCTCGCCGGGCGCGACTGCGGCTGGTTCGTCATCGGCGCCTCGCTGTTCGCGTCGAACATCGGCTCCGAGCACCTGGTGGGGCTGGCCGGCACCGGCGCCGCCAGCGGCGTGGCGGTGGCGCAGTTCGAGATCCTCGCCGCCTTCATCCTGCTGCTCTTGGGCTGGGTGTTCGTGCCCTTCTACCTGCGTAGCGGCGTCTTCACCATGCCGGAGTTCCTCGAGCGGCGCTACTCGCCGGCGGCGCGCTGGTACCTCGCCGTGGTCTCGGTCATCGGCTACGTGCTGACCAAGATCTCGGTGACCATCGCCGCAGGCGGCATCGTCTTCGAGGCGCTGATGGGCATCGACTTCTGGACCGGTGCGCTGGTGGTGGTCGTCGCCACCGGCGTCTACACCATCTTCGGCGGCCTGCGCGCCGTGCTGGTCACCGACGCGCTGCAGATGTTCGTGCTGATCGGCGGCGCCGTGGCGGTGCTGGTCGTCGGCCTCGAGGCGGTGGGCGGCTGGCAGGCGATGCGCGCCGCCGCGGCGCCGGGGTTCATGGACCTGTGGAAGCCGGCCGACGATCCGAACTTCCCGTGGACCGGCATCGCCTTCGGGGCGCCGATCCTCGGCATCTGGTACTGGTGCACCGACCAGTTCATCGTCCAGCGCACGCTGGCCGCCCGCGACCTCCACCAGGCGCGGCGCGGCACCCTGTTCGCCGGCTTCTTGAAGCTCCTACCGCTGTTCCTCTTCGTGGTGCCCGGCGTCCTCGCCCACCTGCTGGCGGAGAGCGGGCGCCTCGAGCTCGACACGCCGGACCAGGCGCTGCCGGCGCTGGTCGCGACGCTGCTGCCCGCCGGCCTGCGCGGCCTGGTGATCGCGGGCCTGCTGGCGGCGCTGATGAGCTCGTTGTCGTCGGTCTTCAACTCGACCTCGACGCTGATCACCTGGGACCTCTACAAGAAGCTGCGCCCCGGCGCCTCGGAGGCGCGGCTGGTGTGGGTGGGCCGCATCTCGACCGGCGTGCTGGTGGTCTTCGGCCTGCTGTGGATCCCGCTCATGCAGCTCATCTCCGGGCAGCTCTACCAGTACATCCAGAGCGTCCAGGCCTACATCGCGCCGCCGATCGCCGCCGTCTTCCTGCTCGGCGTCTTCTGGAGCCGCTTGAACGCCGCCGGCGCCATGGCGGCGCTGATCACCGGCTTCGTCCTCGGCATGGGGCGGCTGGTCGCCGAGCTCGGCAAGGCGCGGCTCGACGGCGTGCTGTTGAGCTACGCGAGCATCAACTTCCTGCACTTCGCGGCGCTGCTCTTCGGCGTCTCGGTGGTGGTGCTGGTGGCGGTCAGCCTGGCCACCGCCCCGCCG
>CAZLBJ010000151.1:0-6242 GCA_964557755.1 uncultured Thermoanaerobaculia bacterium | reverse complement strand
TACGACGAGCGCGGCCGCCTGCAGGGCCTGCTCTACTCGATCGCCGCCAACCTGCTGCGCTCCGAGGAGCGGCGGCGGCGGCGCTGGCGGACGCTCTTGCCGTTCCTCGCGCCGTCGACCACCAGCCACGGCATCCATCTCGACGAGCCCCTCGGCGAGCGCCGCGTGCTGCAGCGCGAGGCGCGACACCAGCTGCAAGCGGCGGTGGCCGAGCTGCCGCTGCGCTTCCGCCTGCCGCTGGTGCTGTTCGAGGTCGAGGAGTGGGCCTATGCCGACATCGCCGCCCACCTCGGGGTGAGCGAGGGCACCGTCAAGTCGCGCATCCACCGCGCCCGCCGGCGCCTCAAGGAGCGCCTCGCGCCCTACTGGAACGAAGGGAACGACCATGGATGACCAGCACCTCTCCGACCGCCTGCGAGACCTGCCCGCGCCGCGCGCCGGCGAGGGCTTCACCCACGCCGTGCTCGCCCGCCTCGACGCCGAGCCGCGGCCGGCGCCGTGGCTCACCCTGCCGCGGCTGGCGCTGGTCGCCGCCGCCGTCGTCGCCGTGGTGCTCGCCCTGGCGCCGACCATCCGCGGGCCGCGAGCGGGCGGCGCGGAGGTGCCGGTGCGGGTGGCGGAGGCGGAGCGCGTCCCCGCCGCCGCCGCGGTCGCCCCGGACGAGCCGGAGGCGAAGCCGGGCGAGGCCGTGGCCGTCTTCGAGGAGGGGACCCCGGCCTTCGACGGGCTCAGGGCCGCTCGGGAGGACGAGGCCGCGCCCGTCGCGCCGCAGCCCCGCGCCTACGTGCCGGACGGCCGCGTGGTCCGCGTCCGCGACGAGAGCGCCGACCCGGCCCTCGGCCGCGACGAGCGGGCGCGGGCGTTGGAGCGCCTCGCCGCGCTGCGCCGCGAGCAGCGGCAGATCGAGGACCGCCTCGCCGCCCTCGCCACTCTCGCCGCGCCAGACGCCGGCGCCCCCGCCCTGCTGCTGGCCGGCGACGAGTCGATGGAGCTGGTGCTCGACCTCGACGCCGGCGCGCGCAGCGCTCCCGGCGTCCGCCCCGCGGCGTACCAGCCCGATTCCGTCCCCCGTTACTACTGATCAACGACCCGTCAATCAAGGAGCGAGCCACCCATGCCCAAGCACCGCAATCCCTTCACCACCGCCGCCCTCGCGGCCGTCCTCCTGGCCCTGCCCCTGGCCGCCCTCGCCGGCGCCCAGGAGCCGCCGGCCGAGAAGGCGGACGGCGAGGTCGTCACCAAGGTCCACCGCGTCGTCTTCGCCCCGGACGGCGAGAAGCGCGTGCGCATCGTCACCGCTCCCGGCGAGTCGTTCGAGGTCGAAGCCGGCGAGGCCGGCAGGAACGTCAGCGTCGTCGTCCTCTCCAAGGAGGGCGAGGACGGCGAGCCGAGCCGCAAGGTGTGGAAGGGCAAGGCCGAGGGCGGCGAGATGGTGTGGACCGACGAGAGCGGCGAGGTCGTCGAGTTCGAGGGCCCGGCCCCCTTCGTCGTCGCCCCGTCGGTGCCGCGCGGCTTCCTCGGCGTCGAGCTGACCGACCTCACCTCCGACCTGCGCGCCCACTTCGGCGCCCACCGCGACCGCGGCGTGCTGGTCGCCCGCGTCGTCGAGGACAGCCCCGCGCAGCGCGCCGGCCTGCGCGTCGGCGACGTCCTCACGCACGTCGACGGCGAGCCGGTGACCTCGTCGTTCGACGTCACCACCCGCATCGGCCCGCGCGCCGCCGGCGAGGTGGTCGCCCTCGAGGTGCTGCGCGAGCACAAGGTCGAGACCCTGTCGGCCACTGTCGAGGTGCGCGAGCGGCCGCAGCTCGAGGTCGGCCGCTTCATGCTGCACCGCCTCGGCAAGGAGGGCGGCGACTGGAGCTACCAGTTCGACGGCGAGGAGCTCGCGAAGCAGATGGAGATGGTGCGGGAGCACTTCGCCAGCCCGGAGTGGAAGCAGCAGATGGAGTCCCTCGAGGGGGACCTGCGCAAGCAGATGCAGGAGCTCGAGATCGAGATCCGCGGCCTCGAGAAGACGCTCGACGTCGAGGTGGATGCCGACGCCGAGGACGGCGAGGACGGCGGCGTCTAGGTCCCCGGCCCGCCTTCCTCCCCACCCTCCCGCGCCCGGCGCCTCCCCAGGTGCCGGGCGCTCGTCGTTCCGGCGGGCGCTATCATGGGACGGTAGCGCAGTGGCATCGACGAGGAGGGAGACGGCATGAATACGAGACGGTTCGGCATCGAGTTCCTGATCATCCTCATCCTGGTGCTGGTCGCCGCCGGCATCTGGTTCTGGAAGGACGGCGCCCGCGACAAGGCGGTCGCCGACGCGGAGACCGCCTGCCGGCAGGAGGTCGCCGCCCTCACCGAGCAGGGCGAGCACTGGGCGCAGGCGCTGGCGGTGAGCGAGGCGCACGCCGCCTTCCGCGCCTTCGCCGCCGGCGTCCACCCGCTGGTGCTGCGCGGCGGCGCCGACACCCTCGACCAGGCGATCGGCGCTCTGCTCGAGCTGCCGGGCGTGAGCTTCGTCCACGTCCTGGCGCCGGACGGCTCCGTGCTCGCCTCCAGCGACCGCAAGCTCAGCACCACCGGGCAGATCGGCGAGGACGGCACCTGGGTGCTCGCCGCCTCGGAGGTGGTCGAGCGCGAGGGCGCGCAGCCCGGCACCCGCGAGCTGGCGGCGCCGCTGATCGGCGCCTCCGGGCCGGCGGCCCACTTGTGGATGGGCTACGACGTGCAGGCGGCGCTCACCCACGCGCGCCCCGCCGGCTGGCCCGCCGGCAGCGACACGGACCGCGGCAGCCTGGAGGGCGAGACCGAGGACGGCAGCGGCCCGCAGGCCGAGCCGGAAGCGGAGCCGGGGGCGCCGCCGGAGGGGTAGAGACCGGCCGGGCGGCCGGCTACCAGGCGGCGAGCTCGCGCGCCGCCGCCAGCACCTTGTCCCGGGTCGGCAGCAGGAGCTTCTCGAGGCTCTTGGCGTAGGGCGACGGGCGGTCGTCGTGGGCGACGCGGCGCAGCGGCGCGTCGAGCCACGCGAAGGCGGCGTCGGCGAGGCGCGCCACCACCTCGGCGCCGAAGCCGCCGGTCAGCGTGTCCTCGTGCACCACCAGGGCGCGGCCGGTGCGGCGCACCGAGGCGGCTACCGTCTCCTCGTCGAGCGGCACCAGGGTGCGCAGGTCCACCACCTCGGCCTCGATACCCTCGGCGGCCAGCGCCGCGGCCGCCTCGAGGCAGGTCCAGGTGGTCACCCCGTAGCCCACCAGCGTCAGGTGGCGCCCCGGCCGCACCACCCGCGCGCGCCCCAGCTCGGCCACCAGGTCGCCCTCCGGCAGCACCTCCTTGACCCGCCGGTAGAGGAACTTGTGCTCGAAGAAGAGCACCGGGTTGGGGTCGCGCACCGCCGCCTTGAGCAGCGCCTTGGCGTCGAAGGTGGTGGCGGGGCACACCACCTTGAGGCCGGGCACGTGGGCGAACCAGCCCTCCGGGTTCTGCGAGTGGAAGGGGCCCGCGCCGACGCCGCCGCCCGACGGCAGGCGCACCACCATGGGGCACGGCAGCTGCCAGCGGTAGTAGAGCTTGGCGGCGACGTTGACGATCTGGTTGAAGCCGCAGGAGACGAAGTCGGAGAACTGCATCTCGACCACCGGCCGGTAGCCGAGCAGGGCGGCGCCGGCGGCGATGCCGAGCGTGCCGCTCTCGGCGATCGGCGTGTCGAGCACGCGCTCCGGCCAGCGCGCGTGCAGCGTGCGGGTGGCGCGGAAGGCGCCCTCGAAGACGCCGACGTCCTGACCCATCAGCACCACCGACGGGTCGCGCGCCAGCTCCTCGGCGAGGGCGTCGTTGATCGCCTGCACGTAGGTGATCGCGCCCTCGGCCGCGGCGCCGGGCGTCCAGGCGGACAGCGACACCGGCGGCGGCTCGGTCCAGCCGGCG
Source organism: uncultured Thermoanaerobaculia bacterium (assembly GCA_964557755.1). GTDB lineage: Bacteria > Acidobacteriota > Thermoanaerobaculia > Multivoradales > JBCCEF01 > CAZLBJ01. The sequence continues at coordinate 2,327 of CAZLBJ010000151.1, read as the reverse complement.
GCGGGCGGCTCGGCGGGAGCGAGGGCGGGCCGGGCGGCGGTGGCCGGCGCGGGGAGCGGCGCGTCGAGGGCGGCGGCGAGGCCCCGCTCGACCAGCTCGGAGACGCGGGCCTCGAGGCGGCCCAGGGTCGCCTCGTCGGCGGCGCCCTCCGCGAGCAGGCGGCGGCGGTAGGCGGGCACCGGGTCGGCGGCGAGGTAGGCGGCGAGCTCGTCCTCCGGCACCACCTTCAGCGAGTCGTCGCCCTCGCTGTGGCCGCGCATGCGGCCGAGCATGGCTTCGAGCAGGGTCGGCCCGCCGCCGGCGCGCGCCCGCGCCACGGCGCGCTCGAGGGCGGCGGCCATGGCGTCGGGGTCGTTGCCGTCCACCGTCTCGCCGGCGATGCCGTAGCCGACGGCGCGGTCGCTCAGCCGCTCGCCGGCGTACTGCTGGGCGGCCGGCGTCGAGAAAGCGTAGCGGTTGTTCTCGATCACCAGCACCAGCGGCAGCTTCCACACCGCGGCCATGTTGAGCGCCTCGTGGAAGTCGCCGGTCGAGGTGCCGCCGTCGCCGATGAAGTTGACCGCCACGCGGCGCCGGCCGACGCGCGCGCAGGCGCAGGCGGCGCCGGCGGCGACGGGGATCATCGACCCGAGGTGGCTGATCATGCCGACGTGGAGGATGCCCGCCTCCGGCGCCAGGTAGCCGTAGTGGAACGAGCGCTCGACCCCCTGCGAGAAGCCCTCGCCCTTGCCGAGGAGCTGGCAGCACAGGCGGTGGAGCAGCGCCACCGGCTCGGGCCGCGGCACCGTGCGCCGGCCGCCGCCGGCCATGAAGCCGAAGCCGGGGAAGGTGCGCTCGGGGTCGAGGTAGACGGCGAGGATGGCGCCGAGGTCGCGGTGCAGCGAGCACAGCACGTCGCCGGCCTCGAGCGCCAGCCCCGCCGCCACCGTGGTCGCCTCGTTGCCGACCTCCGAGTACCACTTCGACACCCGCCCGGTGAGCAGCAGCGACTCGAACCGCGCATCGAGGTCGCGCGCCAGCTTCATGAACGCGTAGCGCTCGAGGCGCGCCAGGTCGGCGGCGGTGGTGCGTCCCTCGGGCAGCGTCTCGGTGGCGGCGGCGGTGGTCCGCGGATCGCTCATCCGCGGCAGCATATGCGGCGGGCGCGGCGGCAGACAAGGCCACGCCGCTTTGCCGCCTGGTTACCGCCATGTATACTTGTCTTCGGAAGGGAGGAAGTAGCGATGACCCTGCACAGGCGCACCCGCAAGCGTCGGCCCGTCCTGGATCCCAAGCTGGAAGCCGTCATGGCCGCGCTGCTGGAGCAGACCGGACAGCTCTTCAAGACGCAGGCGGTCAAGCTCCCGTACCTGGTGGACGTGGTGGCCAGTCATGTACTGGGTCGGCGGCTCACCCAGGGGCACTACGAAGCGTGGCAGCACGGCGTCGTCGCGACCGAGGTGTACGACCTGGTCACCAATGCGCGGTTCGGCGGCGAGGCGCTGGAGGGGACGCCCTTCCAGGTGACCGAGCCGCGGGGATTCGAGGACCGGCAAGTCCTGGAGCTGGCCGCCGGAGGCCCCGACCTCCTCGACGAGGACGAGCGGGAAGTGATCGATTTCGTGGCGGTCCAGTACGGTGATCTCGCACCGGGTCGCCTCGGCCAACTGACCAAGCGCATGAATCCGCACATCCGACGCTGGCCCGCGGCGGGCAAGCAGGTCCACTTCGACCAGACGGCCTACGAGGCGTTGCCGGTGGGCTGGGACGAGGTGGACGTGGAGATCGCCCGGGCGCGCCGGCGTCGCATTGAAGAAGACCCCGCCTACCTGGTCACCGACGACGAGCTCGAGGACGAGCTGGCCGAGATCATCGGGTGAGCGAAGGCCATCGTCTCGCCTACACGCGGGACGCCCTGAAGTCCCTCACGAGGATCGCCAAGGGCGACAAGAACGGCGCCCGCCGGATTCGCGACCGGATCGAGCAGCTCCGCGACGATCCCCTGCCGCCGGGGATGCGGCAGCTCCGTCGGGCAGCGTCGCGAGGAGCTTCCGGTCCGTCGCCTCCGCTCGGGGGACTACCGGATCCTCTATGCCATCGACGGCGACCGTCGAACCATCCAGATCCTCGACATCGCCCATCGCAAGGACGTCTACAGAGACCTCTAGAGGGTCACTTGCCGAGCGCCTCGATCTGCTTCTCGAGCTTGTGGCGGCGGGCGTTGTCGGGGTCCATCTGGAGGAGGACGCGGAGGGCGAGGCGGGCCTGGTCGGCGTCGCCCTTGGCGATGAGCTGCTCGATCTGGCGCTCGCCGTCGCGGATGGCGGCGACGCGGCGGCCGGCGGCGT
>CAZLBJ010000150.1:0-6716 GCA_964557755.1 uncultured Thermoanaerobaculia bacterium | reverse complement strand
CCTACTCCCCCGCCGCCGCCATCGACTCCTCGCCCGCCTCGACCTTCGGGGCCAGCAGGTGGGTCTTGACGAAGCGCATGAAGACGGCGCGCAGGTAGTCGCTGTTGGACTTCTTCGAGAAGCCGTGGCCCTCGTCCTCGGCGACCACGTACCACACCGGCGTGCCCGCCTTCCGCAGCGCCTCGACCACCTGGTCGGACTCCGACAGCGGCACGCGCGGGTCGTTGGCGCCCTGGGCGACCAGCATCGGCTTGTCGATGTCGCCGATGCGGGAGAGCGGCGAGATGCGCTGCAGGAAGGCGCGCATCGCCGCGTCGCGCTCGTCGCCGTACTCGACGCGGCGGAGGTCCTGGCGGTAGCCCTGGGTGTTCTCGAGGAAGGTCACGAAGTTGCTGATGCCGACGTAGTCGAAGGCGCAGCACAGGCGCTCGTCGTAGAAGGTCATGGTGGCCAGCGACATGTAGCCGCCGTAGGAGCCGCCGCCCACCATCACCCGCTCCTCGTCGAGGTCCGGCTGCGCCGCGATCCAGTCGAGGAGGGCGCCGATGTCCTTCACCGAGTCCTCGCGCCGGTAGTCGTTGTCGAGCCGCAGGTAGCTCTTGCCGTAGCCCGAGGAGCCGCGCACGTTGGGGTAGACGACGGCGACGCCGAGGTCGGTCGTCAGGTAGTTGTCGGTGCCCTTGAAAGACGGCCGGTCCTGCCCCTCCGGGCCGCCGTGGATGTCGACGTACACCGGCCATGGCGGCGCGTGGCGCTGCGGGTCCGGGCGGTAGACGAAGGCGGGGATGGTGCGCCGCTCGCCCGGCGCCACCTCGTCGAAGGTGGGATAGCGCACCAGCTCCGGCAGCGGGAAGCGCTCCGGGTCGAGGCCGCCGAGCTCGCTCTCCGTCCAGCGGGTCAGGGTCTTGGCGTCGACGTCCCAGCTGTAGACGTCGGACGACGAGCGCGCCCAGGTGAGGGTGAAGGCGACCTCGTGGCTGCCGTCGCGGAAGGACGGACCGTAGGCGACGCCGAGCGGCAGCTCGGGCGCCGGCATCGGCGCGCCGTCGGCGGTGCGCCGCACGTGGGCGCGCGAGAAGCCGTCCTCGTTGACGAAGAAGAACACCAGGGCGCCGTCGTCGGAGAGGTCGAAGCCCTCGACGTCCCAGTCGACGTCGGCCGACAGCGGGGTGGCCTGGCCGGTCGCCGGGTCGAGGCGCACCAGGCGCTGGAACTCGCCGTCCTGGTCGGTGGTGGTGTAGAGGTGCCTGCCGTCGGCGGAGAACTGGGCGCCGCCCCACGACACCGGCTCCTCGGACTCGGGGCTGACCTGCGTCAGCGCGCCGCTCTCCATGTCGACGACGTGCAACGAGGAGAGATTGGCGGAGACGTAGTGGACGATCGCCATGCGCTTGCCGTCCGGGCTCCAGTCGGTCGGGAACCAGGAGCCGGAGAGCTCGACCACCCGGCGCTCGCTGGCGGGGTCGTCGGGGTCCATCACGTAGAGGTCGAAGTCGCGCTCGTTGCGCGCGTTGCTGACGTAGGCGAGGCGCTCGCCGTCGTCGGAGAACGAGGCCGCCTGATAGCGGTGGACGCCGTCGGTGAGGCGGGTGACCTCGCCGCCGTCGCGGTCGAGGAGGAAGAACTGGTAGTTCTCGGCGCCGCCGACGTCGATGCCGAAGCCGACCTGCGACGGCCGCCCCGGCCGGTACGCGCCGCCGATCACCCGCTCCTCGTAGAAGGTGAGCTGGCGCCGCGCCCCCATCGGCATCGCCACCTCGTGGATCTGGCCCACCTCGCCGAAGCGGGTGGAGACCAGCACGCGCCGCTCGCGCGGGTGCCAGTCCTGGAGACCCGCGCCGCGCAGGTTCTCGTAGGGCAGCAGGTCGGCCACCTCCTCCTCGCTGATCGGCGGCACGTTGGCGGCGTCGATGGAGTCGGGCACGGAGATCGGCTGCGACGGCTGCTCGATCCCTTCACCGGCCTGCGCCGCCGCCGGCACCGCCGGCAGGGCGGCGAGGCCGCAGGCGAGGAGGAGGGCGGACAGGCATCGGGGGAGCGGGCGGTGCAGCGTCGCGGACATGGGGGAGGTCTCCAGATCGACTGAGTTGCGGGGGCGGGTCGGCCGCCGCGCGCCGCGGGGCGGTGCGACGGGATCTGTTCCGAGTACGCAGAAGCATACCGCGAGGTTGCGGAGCGCCCCGGCCGGGTCCGTTCTACAATCGCGGCGATGCTGCGGGAGCTCCACGTCAAGAACCTCGCCGTGCTCGCCCAGGCGTCGGTGGAGCTGGAGGCGGGGCTCAACGTCCTCACCGGCGAGACCGGCGCCGGCAAGTCGATCGTCGTCGACTCGCTGAGCCTGCTGGCCGGCGCCCGCGCCGCCAGCGAGCTGATCCGCACCGGCGCCGACACCCTCACCGTCACCGGCGTCTTCTCCCCCGAGGGCGGCGGCTGGCGGGCGCTGCTGGCCGAGGCCGGGGTCGAAGACACCGACGCAGGCGGCCCGCCGGAGCTGCTGGTGCGGCGCGAGATCAGCCGCTCGGGGCGCAACCGCGTCTTCGTCAACGACCAGCCGACGACGCTGCGCCTGCTCTCCGACCTCGCTCCCTGGCTGCTGCGCATCTACGGCCAGCGCGAGGAGATGGGCCTGCTCGACCCCGACCTCCAGCGCCAGTGGCTCGACGCCAGCGGCGGCGCCGAGGCGGCCGAGCTGCTGGCGCGCACCGCCGCCGCCTACGAGGCATGGCGGCGCCTCGACGGCCGCCTGCGCCGGCTCACCGGCGACGAGCGGGCGCGCCGCGAGCGCCTCGAGCTGCTGCGCTTCCAGGCCAGCGAGCTGGGCGCCGCCGACCTGGTGGCCGGCGAGGCGGCCGAGCTGCGCACCGAGCGTGACGTGCTGCGCAACCGCGAGGCGATCACCGCCGCGCTCGGCGGCGCCTACGCGCTGCTCTACGACGACGACGACGCGGCGGTCGACCGCCTCGGCCGCGGCCAGGGCCTGCTCGAGGAGGTCGCCGAGTGGGAGCCGAAGGCCGCCGCAGCGGTGGGCGAGCTCGAGGAGCTGCGGGTGCGCCTGGAGGAGCTGTGCGTCGACCTGCGCCGCCGCCTCGACGGCCTCGACGCCGACCCCGGCCGCCTCGACCAGGTGGAGGGGCGCCTGGCCCGCCTCGAGCGCCTGTTCCGCAAGTACGGCGCCGCCACCGCCGAGGAGCTGATCGCCCAGCGGCGGCGCGCCGAGGAGGAGCTGGCCGAGCTCGAGGTCGACGCCGAGGGGCGCCAGGAGCTCGAGCGCGAGGTGGCGGCGGCGCTCGACGCCTACCGCAGGGAGGCGCTGGCGCTGTCTTCCGGCCGCCGCGCCTGGGGCGGCCGCCTGGTGGCCGCCATCGAGGCCGAGCTGGCCGGGCTGGGCCTCGGCAAGGCGCGGCTCGAGACGCACCTCGAGCGCCGCCGCCAGGAGGGCAGCCCGTTGTCGCTGCCGCCCGGCGACGAGGCGGCGGACGGCGACGGCGCTCCGCTGCCGGTCGAGCTCGGCCCCGCCGGCATCGACCAGGTGGTGCTCTACTTCGCCCCCAACCCCGGCGAGGAGCCGCGGCCGCTGTCGAAGATCGCCTCCGGCGGCGAGCTGTCGCGCATCTACCTGGCGCTGCAGCTCGCGGTGCTCGCCGGGGGCCCTCAGAGCGGAGCCTCCGGCGGTCCGACCCTGATCTTCGACGAGGTCGACGTCGGCATCGGCGGCGCCCAGGCGGCGGCGCTGGGCCGCAAGCTCCAGCGGCTCGCCGGCGGCAGCCAGGTGCTGGTCGTCACCCACCTGCCGCAGGTGGCGAGCTTCGCCGACCACCACTTCAAGGTGGCCAAGGAGGTGGTGGGCGAGCGCACCTTCACCCGCGTCGATGCGCTCGGGCCGGACGCGCGGGCGCAGGAGGTGGCGCGCATGCTGGCCGGCGAGCGCACCACGGACCTCTCCCTGTCGCACGCCCGCGAGCTGATCGGCTCCGCCGCCGAGGCGCGCGCCGCCGGCGCCGGCTGAGCCCCGCATGCGCACCTGGCGCTGGGGCGATCCGCCGGCGGAGCTCGCCGCCGCCCGCGCCCGCGGCGCCGTCCTCGTCGTCCCCACCGAGTCGAGCTACGGGCTCGGCGTCGACCCCGGGAACCCGGACGCCGTCGCCGCGGTCTACCGCCTCAAGGCGCGCGAGGCGGGCAAGCCCCTGCCGGTGGTGCTGGCGGACGCCGCGCAGGCCGCGGCGCTCGGCGCCGACCCCGCCGCCCCGGAGCTGGCGCGGGCGGCGGGGTGCTGGCCGGGGCCGCTCACCGTCGTCCTGCCGCTGCCGCCGGGCGCCGCGCTGCCGGCGGCGGCGGGGACGGGCAGCGTTGCCGTGCGGGTGCCGGGGCACACCGGCCTGCGCCGCCTGCTGGCCGAGATCGGTCCGCTGACCGCCACCAGCGCCAACCCGGCGGGCGGCGCGCCGGTCCTCGACCCGGCGGCGGTGGCGGCGCTGGTGGCGGGCGCCGACGCGGTGCTGGTCGACGACGGCGTCCTCGCCGGCGGCCCGCCGTCGACGCTGGTGGCGTTCGACGCCGGCGGCCGGCCGCGGGTGCTGCGCCCCGGCCGCTTGTCGCTGGCCGACCTCGAGGCCTGCCTGGGCCGTTGACGCCGTCCTGGCGGGAAGGATCGGCGCCCTCTGCCGGTTGACGTGAGCGAAACCGCCCGCAGGGCGAAGACCCTTTCGGGCGGCCGGCCGTATCTGGAGCCTGACGCGCGAACCGACGACTGCGACCGACGAGCGAGAGCCATGATCCGACCCCACCGCCTGCGTGCCGTACTCCTCCTCGCCATCCTCCTGCTGCTGCCGGCGGCGCCGTGGACCGCCGCCGGGCAGCCGCTGGAGGAGCTGCCGCAGGCGGTGCCGCCGCCGCAGCCGGTGCCGGTGCCGACCATCGAAGTCGACGAGGTCGAGCGCGGCATGCGCGGCTGGGGCCTGTCGGTGTTCGCCGGCCGCGAGCCGGAGCGCTTCGAGGCGGAGGTGATCGGCGTGCTGCGCAACACCTCGCCGGACACCAGCTTCATCCTCGCCAAGCTCTCCGGCCACGGTCTCGAGGACAGCGGCGTGCCGGGCGGCATGAGCGGCAGCCCGGTCTACCTCGACGGCCGCCTCGCCGGCGCGGTGGCCTTCGCCTGGCCGTTCTCGCAGCAGGCGATCGCCGGCATCACGCCGATCGGCAAGATGCGCGAGCTGGCGCTGGGCGGCGGCGAGGGGCCGGGGGGCGGCGCCGTGCCGGTCGCCGCCGTCACCGCGCCGGCCGAGCCGCCGGTGCCGCTCGCCGACCTGGTCGCCGGCAAGGTGCCGGAGGGCCTGCTCGAGCGCGAGCTCGCGCGCCTGACGCCGCGGCTCACCGCCGGCGCCGTGCCGGGTCTGCAGTGGGCGGCCTCGGGCTTCGGCGAGGGCAGCCGGTCGCTGCTCGACCGCAGCCTCGGGGGCGTCGTGCCGATGGGCGTCGCCGCCGCCACCGGTGGCACCGCCGAGGCCGCCGCGGCCGAGCTGGTACCGGGCGGTGCCGTCGCCGCGGTGCTGGTCGACGGCGACCTGCGGCTGGCCGCCACCGGCACCGTCACCGACCGCACCGGCGACCACGTGCTCGCCTTCGGCCACCCCTTCCTCGGCCTCGGCCCGCTGGAGGTGCCGATGGCCACCGCCGAGGTGGTCACCGTCCTCGCCAGCGACTACAGCTCGTTCAAGATCTCGAACCTCGGCACGCCGGTGGGCGCCTTCGTGCAGGACCGCCAGGCGGGCATCTACGGCCGTCTCGGGCACGAGGCGAGGATGATGCCGGTCACCGTGCGCATCGACGGCCAGCGCGACTTCCGCATGCGGGTGGCGCGGGTGCCGCGGCTGACCCCGGCGCTGGTGGCAGTCTCCGCCCTCGCCGGCCTCGACTCCGCCACCTACACGGGCGGCCTGCAGGGCGTGGACCTCACCGCCCGCTTCCGCATCGCCGGCCACGGCGACCTCGAGGTGCGGCAGAGCTTCGACGGCGAGGGCGCCGCCGTGGCGAGCGCCGGCTTCCTGCTCTCCTTCGCCGGCTACCTGATGGGCAACGACCTGGCGGAGGTGGAGGTCGAGGCGATCGACGTCGAGCTGGCGCAGGTCGGCCGGCCGCGCACCGCGACGCTGGTCGGCGCCCACGCCGAGCGCTCGGTGGTGCGCCCCGGCGACACGGTGGCGCTCAACCTCGACTTCTCGAGGTGGCGCGGCGAGAGCTTCCGCCACCGCGTCGAGGTCGAGCTGCCCGAGGACCTGCCGCGCGGCCGCTACTACCTGTTCGTCGGCGACGGCGCCAGCGTCGACGCGGCGCGCCTGGCCGTTCAGCACAGCGATCCGGAGAGCTTCCGCCAGGCGCTCGACCTGCTGCGCTCGCTGCACTCGCGGCGCGAGCTGCTGGTGCTCGGGGTCGCCGCCGGGCCGGGCCTGGCGGTGGCCGGCGAGGCGATGCCGAACCTGCCCGGCACGGTGCGCTCGATCTGGTCGGCGGCGCCGGCCGGCAGCGCCACGCCGCTGCGCCTGGCGGTGACCCAGCAGCAGGCGGAGGCGATGGACGTGCCGCTCTCCGGCCTCGCCCGCGTCGACCTCGAGGTCGAGCGCCGCGAGCCGCTGCGCGCCGCCGCCGACGGCGGCGGGACCGAGCCGTCCGGCGAAGGCGAGGACGGCGCGGCCGGCGGCGAGGGCGTCGAGGGCTCCGAA
>CAZLBJ010000149.1:0-3733 GCA_964557755.1 uncultured Thermoanaerobaculia bacterium | reverse complement strand
CACCGCCGGGTTGCCGGGCTCGAGGTCGGCGGCCGGCGCGGCGGCCTCTTCACCGGTGGCCGCGGCGTCCTCCTCGGTCGCGGGTGCTTCCTCGCCGCCGCCGCAGGCGGCGCTCGTCACCAGCAGACCCATCACCAGCATCCAGGCCAGCGCCCGGGCCCACCGTGTCGCACTGCTCCTCAGGTCAGTCATGCGGATCGACTCCTTTCGGGGTGGAGATACTCCCTCACGTCGGTTCGCCCGCCTGGCAGGCGGCCGCGGCGGGCTCGTTGGAGGTCCAGAGACAAGGCTCACATGTTCTCAAACGACAGGCTCTCCGGCAACCGCGGGTCGCCCACCGGCACCGCCGCCGGCCGTCGCAGCAGCCAGCCGAGCGCCGCGGCGAAGAGGCCGCCGACGCCGAGGAAGGCGAGCAGGTCGAGCAGAGACAGCGCCACGCCCTCGGGGTGCACCGCCGGCATCACCAGCCAGTAGAGGTCGAGCCAGTGGGCGGCGAGCAGCCAGACGCAGGCCGCCGCCAGGAGCGCCCGGTTGCGCTTGGTGCGCCGCAGCAGCAGGTAGAAGAACGGCACCACGAAGTGCGCCAGGGCCAGGGCTACGGTCACCGCCTCCCAGCCGTGCTCGAGGCGGTGGAGGTACCAGATCGTCTCCTCCGGGAGGTTGCCGTACCACACCAGCATGTACTGCGAGAAGCCGATGTAGGCCCAGAAGACGACGAAGCCGAAGAGGAGCTTGCCGAGGTCGTGGTAATGCTCGGCGGTGACCACGCCGTCGAGCGGCCCGCCGCGCCGCTCGAGCAGGATGGCGAGCAGGGGCACCAGCGCGAAGATGCCCACCGTGCTGCCGGCGAAGACGTAGACCCCGAAGATCGTCGAGTACCAGTGCGGGTCGAGCGACATGATCCAGTCGAACGAGGCGACGGTGAGGGTCACCGCGAAGACGATCAGCGCCGGCGCCGACACCGACTGCAGGAGGCGCGTGGTGCGCGGGTCGGCGGCGGCGTCCTGGGCCAGCGAGCGGCGGCGGAACCACCAGCCGAGGGCGGCCCAGGCGAACAGCACGACGGCGGCGCGGACGAGGAAGAACGGCTCGTTGAGGTAGGCGCTCTTGCCGGCGAGCAGCGGGTCGCCGGCCACCGCCGCGGCGTCGCTCCAGTGGAACAACTCCGGCAGCGCCAGCGCCAGCGGCACGAAGAGGAGAGCGAACAGCGGCAGCGTGCCGGCGACGTGCTCGGCGACGCGGCGCACGGCGACGCTCCAGCCGGCGCGGCTGGCGAACTGCACGAGGACGAAGAACAGGCCGCCGACCGCCAGCGTCACCCAGTAGAGGAAGCCCAGCAGATACGAGGTCCAGAGCTGGTGCGGCCGGCCCATGCCGAGGGCGAAGAGCGCCACCAGCGCCAGCGCGCCGACGCCGCCGCCCACCGGCACCAGCAGGCGCAGCGGGTGGCCGGCGGGCAGCGTCACCCGCTCGGCGGCGAGGTAGGGGCGGCGGCGGCCGGGCTCGGCGTGCGCGTCCATCTCAGCCCTCCTCCACCGCGGGGCGGTTGCCGGCGACCACCGCGACCCGGCCGTCGTCCGCGATGCGCTCGACCCGGCTGGCGCCGAGCTCGGCGAGCAGGTGCGCCGTGCGGTCGGCGCTCCACCGCGGGTCGGCGGACTCCACCGAGAGGAAGAAGCGGTCGTCGCTGAAGCGCTCGAAGCGCGCCGAGTTAAACAGCGGGTGGTGGTGGCGCGGCAGCCCGGCGAGCCCGAGGAAGCCGAAGACGGCGCCGAGGGCGCCGCCGAGGACGCCGCACTCGAACATGATCGGCACGAACGCCTGCCACGAGAAGAACGGCTTGCCGCTGACCACGTGCGGGTAGGCGACGACGCTCGCCCACCACTGCAGCAGCATGCCGGCGGCGGCGCCGCCGAGGCCGAGGACGAGGACGAACAGCGGCACCTTGGAGGCGCGCAGGCCCATCGCCCGCTCGAGGCCGTGGACGGGGAACGGCGTATGCGCGTCCCAGCGCGTGAAGCCGGCCTCGCGCATGCCGTCGGCGGCGTGCAGCAGTGCCTGCGGCGACGGGTACTCGGCGAGCAGCAGCGAGCCGTCGCCGGCGGCGGCGGTGCGTCTTTTCCACGGCAGCCGGTCGCGCAGGCTCACGAGGCGCTCCCTTCCGGCTCGGGCCCCAGGAGGGTGTCGGCGCGCGCCGTCCGCTCGCGGTGCGCCGGCTTCTCCGGCACCGCCTCGGACGGCAGGCCGTGGGCGTGCGCCTCCGGCAGCACCCCTTTGACCTCCGACATGGCGACCATCGGCAGGTAGCGCACGAAGAGGCAGAAGAGGGTGAAGAACAGGCCGAAGCTGCCTAGCAGGGTGGCGACGTCCCAGAACGAGGGCACGAAGTAGCCCCACGACGACGGCAGGAAGTCGCGGTGCAGCGAGGTGACGACGATGACGAAGCGCTCGAACCACATGCCGATGTTGACCAGGATCGAGACCACGAACAGCACCGGGATCGAGGTGCGCGCCTTCTTGATCCAGAACACCTGCGGCGACAGTACGTTGCAGCTCACCATGATCCAGTAGGCCCAGGCGTAGGGGCCGGTCGCCCGGTTGATGAAGGCGAACTGCTCGAACGGGTTGCCGCTGTACCAGGCGACGAAGAACTCGGTGGTGTACGCGTAGCCGACGATGGTGCCGGTGAGCAAGATCAGCTTCGCCATGCGGTCGAAGTGGAGCGGCGTGATCAGGTGCTCGAGCTTGAAGGCGACGCGGCAGATGACCATCAGGGTGATGACCATCGCCATGCCGGAGAAGATGGCGCCGGCGACGAAGTAGGGCGGGAAGATCGTCGTGTGCCAGCCGGGGAGCTGCGACACCGCGAAGTCGAACGACACCACCGAGTGCACCGACAGGACCAGCGGCGTGGCGAGGCCGGCGAGCAGCAGGTAGGCGCGCTCGTAGTGCAGCCAGTGGCGCATCGAGCCGCGCCAGCCGAGGGCGAAGAGGCCGTAGGAGACCTGGCGCACGCGGCTCGTGGCTCTGTCACGCAGCGTGGCGAGGTCGGGGATCAGGCCGACGTACCAGAAGAGCAGCGACACCAGGCCGTAGATCGACACCGCGAAGACGTCCCACATCAGCGGGCTGCGGAACTGCGGCCACATCGCCATCTGGTTGGGCACCGGCATCATCCAGTAGTCGAGCCACGGGCGGCCGGTGTGGATGGTGGGGAAGGAGAGGGCGCAGACGACGGCGAACAGCGTCATCGCCTCGGCGGCGCGGTTGATCGAGGTGCGCCAGCGCTGGCGGAAGAGGAAGAGCACCGCCGAGATGAGGGTGCCGGCGTGGCCGATGCCGACCCAGAAGACGAAGTTGACGATCGGCCAGCCCCAGGAGACGGGCTGGTTGTTGCCCCAGATGCCGACCCCCTCCCAGAACAGCCAGGCGAGGGAGACGCCGAACAGGCCGAGGAAGGCGAGGGAGACGCCGAAGGCGAGGTACCAGCCGAGCGGCGGTTTCCACTCGACGGGGCGCGACACGGCTTCCGTGATGCCGTGGAAGCCGGGCTCCCCCGCGACGAGCGCGGGGCGGGCCTCGACCGGGTCGATGTCCGCTACGACACGAGCCATTCGTTCCTCCGCCGCGGGGCGATGAGAGTGGGTCGTACGGTGTTGCTGGCCGGTAAGGCGGGGCCGATTCTGCACGAAGGGGCGGGGCAGTGCAAGTCGCGGGGGTGGGATGGTGCGGT
>CAZLBJ010000148.1:0-3234 GCA_964557755.1 uncultured Thermoanaerobaculia bacterium | reverse complement strand
TCCCCTGCGACCCCGCCCCGCCTTTAGTCGGCCCGGGCCGGCGGCGCCGGCGCGGCGAGGATGGCGGCGCCGGCTGCGGGGTGGAGGGGGGCGGCGGCCGGGGCCCCCTCGAGGGTTACGTCCATGCGCACGATCGGCCGCCCCTCGGCGACGTACTTCGCCTCGTAGTTGGTGCGCGCGCCGTCCGGCCAGCCGTCCGCCAGGCGGCGCACCGCCAGCCCCGGCCAGGCGGCGAGGATCTCCGCCACCAGCTCGCCGTAGTCGAGGTGGTCGGTGGCGAAGCACAGCGTGCCGCCCGGCCGCAGCAGGCCGAGCACCAGGTCCACCGTCTCCGGGTCGAACAGGCGCCGCTTGTGGTGGCGCGCCTTCGGCCACGGGTCCGGAAAGTAGACGTGGACCACCTCCGCGAAGCCGCGCGGCAGCACCGCCGACAGCAGGTACAGCGCCTCGCCGCGCAGCGACAGCCAGTTGGCGAGGCGGCGGCGGCGGGCGCGGCGCACCAGCAGGCGCTCGTACTTGCCCACCATCTCGACGCCGAGGAAGCGGCGCCGCGGCTCGGCGGCGGCGCGTGCGAGCAGGAAGCGCCCCTTGCCGAAGCCGAGCTCCACCTCCCACGGCCCGCCGCCGGGCACCAGCCGGTCGAGCGGCAGCGGCGCACCGAGCTGGCCGAGCGGCCGCGAGCCGTCGAGCACCGACACCACGGTGGGCCGGATCACCAGCGGCAGGCCCCAGGGTCCCACACCGCCACCTCGTCCAGCTCCTTGCGCCGCAGGTCCGGCACCTCCGCCCCCTCGGCCGGATAGCCCACCGGGAACAGGATGTACGCCTTCTCGTTCGCCGGCCGGCCCAGGAGGTCGCCGAGGAAGCGCATCGGGGACGGCGTGTGGGTCAGCGTCACCAGGCCCATGTGGTGGAGCGCCGCGATGAACAGGCCGCAGGCGATGCCGACGCTCTCCTTGACGTAGTAGTTCTTGCGCTTCGTGCCGTCCGCCTCGAGGCCGTACAGCTCCTCGAACACCGCCACCAGCCACGGCGCCGTCTCGAGGTGGGGCTTCCTCCAGTCCGTGCCGAGCGGCGCCAGCGCCGCCAGCCACTCGTCGGGGAAGCGGCCGCCCTCGTAGTTCTCGCGCTCCTCCGCCTCCGCCGCCTCGCGGATGCGCCGCTTGAGCGCCGGGTCCGACACCGCCACGAAGCGCCACGGCTGGCGGTGGGCGCCCGACGGCGCCGTCGAGGCGGTGCGGATGGCGAGCTCGAGGAGGCGCCGCGGCACCGGGTCCGGCGCGAAGTCGCGGACGCTGCGGCGGCCGTCCATCTCGGCGTAGAAGCCGCGCGCCCGGCGCTCCATCTCCTCCGGCGGCAGCCGCTCGTGGACCAGGGGGACGAAGCCGCTCACCGCCCCTCCCCGTCGCCGCCCTCGCCCCGTTCGCCACCACCCGCCGGCGCCCCGGCCGCCAGCCGCTCGGCGGCGGCGGCGAGCAGCACCCACAGCGCGTCGAGGTGCGCCTCGGTGGTGCGCAGGTTGCCGATCGCGGCGCGCAGCGTGAAGCGGCCGCGCAGCACCGTGTGCGAGAGCAGGAAGCGGCCGTCCGCGTTGACCGCGTCGAGCAGGCGGCGGCTGGCGTCGTCGTCGCCGCCGCGCAGGCGGAAGCAGACGGTGGAGAACGGCACCGGCGCCGCCAGCTCGAGGTCCGGATGGGCCGCGATGCGCTCCGCCAGCGCCGCGGCCCAGGCGCAGTGGGCGCGGATGCGGCGACGGAGGCCCTCGACGCCGAAGGCGCGGATGACCATCCACAGCTTGAGGCCGCGGAAGCGGCGGCCGAGCTGGAAGCCGAGGTCCATCAGGTTGGTGGCCCCGGGCTCGTCGCTCGCCAGGTAGTCGGGCACCAGCGAGAAGGCGGCCTTCAGGTTGGCGACGTCGCGCACCAGGAGCAGCGAGCAGTCGACCGGCACGAACATCCACTTGTGCAGGTTGACGACGATCGAGTCGGCGTGCTCCCAGCCGTCGAGCAGCAGCCGGTACTCGGGGCAGACGGCGGCGCTGCCGGCGTAGGCGGCGTCGACGTGCAGCCACAGCCGCTCGCGGCGGCAGAGGTCGGCGACCGCCAGCAGCGGGTCGACGCTGGTGGTCGAGGTGGTGCCCGCGGTGGCCACCACCGCCAGCGGCAGGCGGCCGGCGGCGCGGTCGGCGGCCACCGCCTCGGCGAGCGCCCGCGGGTCGAGCCGGAACGCGGCGTCCGACGCCACCCGGCGCACCTGCTCGGAGCCGAGGCCGAGGACGATCGCCGCCTTGTCGACCGACGAGTGGGCCTGGTCGGAGGCGTAGACGACCAGCGGCGGCAGGCCGGCGAGGCCGCGGCGGCGGGCGTCGGCGCCGGGCAGGCCGCGCAGCTCGTGGCGGGCGGCGGCGAGCGCCACCAGGGTGCTGGTCGAGGCGGTGTCGTTGAGATGGCCGCGGAAGGCCTCCGGCAGGCCGACCATCTGGCGCACCCAGTCGCAGGCCAGCTCCTCGACCTCCACCGCCGCCGGGCCGGTGCGCCACAGCATGGCGTTGACGTTCAGGGCGGCGGCGAGGGTCTCGGCGGCGACCCCCGGCGCCGAGCCGGTGATCGCGAAGTAGGCGAGGAAGCCGGGGTGGTTCCAGTGCGTGACGTTCGGCTCGACGACGCGCGCGTAGTCGGCGAAGATCGCCTCCATCGCCTCGCCCTCGGCCGGCGGCGAGGCGGCGAGGGCGGCGCGCACCTCGCCCGGCGCCACCGGCGGCCGCACCGGGTAGGCTGCCGCGCCGCCGTCGAGGTAGTCGCCGGCGCGCTCCGCCGCCCAGCGCAGCGCCTCGCGCAGGCGGCGGCCGCTCAGGTCGCCGACGTCGTCGCTCATCGCTCGCCCGTCATGGATGTGGCGATCATACCGTCGCCGCCGCGTCTCGCTCCCCGACCCCGGCCCCGGGCCGAAAAGGAAAGCGCCCGCCGCGCACAGGGTGCGGGCGGGCGCTCTGGAGGCGGCGCGACGGCCGCCTTCAGGGGCTGCGTCGGCTCACTCGGCGCTGCCGCCGCCGCCGCCGTCGCCGCCGGTCTCGACGCCCTGGCGCTTCAGCTCGGCGTCGATCACCGCGGAGAGCTGGTCGTAGGGCACCGCGCCGGAGACGAGCTGGCCGTTGACGAACATCGCCGGGGTGCCGGAGACGCCCGCCTGGGCGCCGGCGCGCAGGTCGGCCTGCACCTCGTCCTCGTACTTGCC
>CAZLBJ010000147.1:0-15445 GCA_964557755.1 uncultured Thermoanaerobaculia bacterium | reverse complement strand
AAGCGCAATCCCGACCGGAGTCGTACGCCGATGGCGGCCCGTGGACGAGGAGGCGCGCCCCCCTCCAAAGTGCTGGCGTCGCGCGCCGCTCCCTGCCCGAGGACCCACCCCACCCCGCCACCAACGCCCCTCCCCCCGAAGTTGACGTTGACGTTCGATGTTGACGTTCAACGTCAGAGAACCAACTGCGCCACAGCCTCCATGTGCCCCGATTGGGGGAACATGTCGAAGAGCTCCAAGGACTCCAAGCGGTAGGCGGCGGCGAGGTGGCGGAGGTCGCGGGCGAGGGTGGCGGCGTGGCAGGAGACGTAGGTGATGCGCTGCGGGCGGGCGGCGAGCAGCGCCTCGCGGAGCTTCCTGCCGAGGCCGCCGCGCGGCGGGTCGACCACCACGCGGTCGGCCCCCGCCGGCAGGCGGTCGATCCAGCTCTGCAGCGCCAGGTGCTCGACTTCGAGGCCGTCGAGCCCGTGGGCGCGCGCGTTGCGCCGAGCGTAGCGGGCGGCCACCGCGTCGCCCTCGACCGCCGTCACCCGCCCGTCGCGGCGCGCCAGCGGCAGCGCGAAGAGGCCGACGCCGGCGAACAGGTCGAACGCCTCCTCGCCCCGCCAGGGCCCCACCGCCGCCGCCACCAGCCGCGGCACCAGGTCCCGGTGCGCCTGGAAGAAACAGCGGGCGTCGTACGCGTACTCGTAGCGCTCGGCGGCGCCGCCCTCCTCCGCCGGCGGCAGCTCGACGGCCAGCCTCACCTCGCCGTGCGGCAGCCCCTCGACCACCGGCGCCGAGGTGACCGGCGCCGGCTCGGCCGCGCCGCGCACGGCGGCCCCGGTGCCGGCGGAACGTGTCGCGCCGGCGCCCGAGACACCGCCGGCCGCGAGGTCGAGGCGCCGCGGCGCCCGCTCGTCGAGCAGGTGCGGCAAGTCGGGCAGCAGCGCCTCCAGCTCGGGCACCAGGATGGGGCAGGCGGCGACCGGCACCAGCTCGTGGCTGCCGCGCTGGAAGTACCCCGCCTCGACGCCGCCCTCCGCGCCGCGCCGCGTGTGGAGCTGGGTGCGCAGGCGGTAGCCCCAGTGGCCGGCGGTGGCCACCGGCGGCGGCGCCGGCACCGCGATGCCGCCGAGCCGCTCGAGCGTCTCCACCACCGCGTCGGCCTTGAGCCGGCTCTGCAGGTCGTCCTCGAGGTGCTGGAGGTCGCAGCCGCCGCAGCGCTCGAAGTAGGGGCACGGCGCCTGCCGGCGGCCGGGGCCGGGCTCCAGCACCTCGACGATCTCGGCCCTTCCGTAGTCGGGGCGGCGGTCGGTGATGCGCACGCGCAGCCGGTCGCCGGGCGCCGACCGCGGCACGAACAGCGGGATGCCCTCGACGCGGGCCAGCCCGTCGCCGCCGGCCACCAGCTTCTCCACCGTCACCTCGACCTCGTCGATCTCCGCCAGCCGCATGCCCGGCGGCGGCGCCACGGGCTCGGCCGGCCGGCGCTCCGGGACCGGCGCCGCCCGCTCGCGCCGCGCCCCCGGCTCCGGCCGCCGCCCCGGCTTCCCCGGCCGCCGCCCCTTGACCGGCTTGCCGCGGCCCTTGCCGCCGGGCGCCCCCGGCGGCCCTCCCTTCCCCCGCTTCGGCTTGCCGGAGGGCTTCCCGCTCCGCTCTCCGCGCGGGCGCCCGGCCCCCGGCTTCCCGTCCTTTGGCCGGTCTTTTCCTCGCCCTTTCCCACTCCCGCCGCCATTGCCGCCCTTGCCGCCCTTCCGCGGCCCTCCGCCGCCCTTCTTCTCCCCGTCGGCCATCAGTCGTCCCCTTCGCCGACCAGGACGTGCACCCGCCCGGCCAACCCAGGCAGCCGCCGCTCCGCCTCGCGCCGCAGCTCCCCCGGCCGGTGCCGGCGCGACAGGTGGATGAGCACCAGGTCGCCGACCTCCATCTCCTCCGCGCGCTCCGCCAGGTCCTCCAGGTGCAGGTGCTTGTAGCGCGCCCCCTTCTCGCGCAGGTCGTCGCCGAGGAAGGTGCACTCCACCACCAGCACGCGCGAGCGCAGCACCCGCGGCTCCAGCTCGAACACCCCGGGGCCGGTGTCCCCGCAGTAGGTCAGCGCCACCTCCTCGACCGTCTCGGTGATCTCCTCGCCGGCCTGCCGCAGGCCGGCCAGCTCCGCACCCTCCAGCCCGGCGAGGTCCGGGCGCAGGTGGCGTCGGCTGCGCAGCAGGTGGAAGCCGAGGCTCGGCACCACGTGGTCGGTGCGGAAGGCCTCGACCGCCAGCCCTTTGCCCACCTCCACGCGGTCGCCCGGCGCCAGGCCGGCGAGCTCGTAGGCGTAGGCGCAGCGCTCCAGCCGCGCCGCCGCCTCCACCAGGGCGCGCAGGTCGTCGACGATCTCGGCGGGGCAGAAGACGCGGCTCTCCTGCGCGTGGTGCAGCGAGCGCTGCGACAGCACGTAGGGGACGCCGAGGCTGTGGTCGAGGTGGCCGTGGCTGACGAAAAGGTCGCGGCAACCCGCCAGGCGCAGCGAGCCGCGGCCGACGTCGAAGGCCAGCCCGGGCGGGTGCACCCGCAGCCAGGTCTCGACGCCGGCCCGCGACACGCCGGCCAGCCGCAGGTCGCCGAACTGGAGCGTCTGCGGCGTCAAGCGGTCCTCAGATCTCGCGGTACAGCCAGCGGCGGACCGGCTCCAGGCGGCGCGACAGGCTGTCGGCGTCGGGGTCGATCAGCCACAGGGTGGCGGCGATCGACGACAGCAGCGAGTTGCCGTCCTGCGGCGTGAAGCAGAAGCCGGCCACCTCGCGCCCGCGGCGCACGGTCAGCGTCGGCACCACCACCACGGTCTGCGACAGGATGCGCCCGTAGTAGCCGTGGTCGCGGCCGAAGGAGAAGATCAGGTTGGCGTAGCGCTTGTTGGTCACCGCCACGCGCGCGTTGGCGCGCAGCTTCGCCTCCACCTCCTCGACCGTGGTGTCGCGGTCGAGGATCAGGTCGAACCAGATCGAGTGCATGTACTGGGTGTTGAGCTTGACCGCGCTCGAGAAGAGGTCGAGGTCCTCGCCCAGGGTCTCGAAGACGCGGTGGGCGTCCCTGGCGTGGTGGGTGCCGAAGTCGGGGTCCTCGTGGCGGCCCACCTCCGGCGCGGGCACGTAGCCCTCGACCTGGGTGATGTCGTTCGCCCGCCGCATGCAGACGAAGGTGCCGCGCTCGAGGTGGAAGCCGTCGCCGTCGGAGGCCAGGGTACGGATCAGGGTGGTGATGTTGTGCGTGTTGCAGGAGACCACCTGGACGAAGCGGTCCTCGCCCGGCACCAGCGCCTCGTCGTTGACGCCGCGCGCGTACGGCTTGCCGAAACCCTCCTCGCTGCCCTGCGCCAGGAAGCCGCGCGGCCCCTCGAGCTTCGCGTAGTGGAGCTCCTTGTTCTTGTTGCCGGCGGGGGTGCAGTCGAGAACCACGGTGGCGCGCTCGAGCGCCTCCTGGCCGTCGTAGGTCACCTCGTGCCCGAGCGCCTCGAAGTCGCCCTTGACGTCGGCGTCCGCCGCCAGCTTGGCGCCGCGCCGCATCAGGTGGTCGAGCTTGGCGCGGTCGCTCTCTAGCGGCGTGCGCTTGTGGAAGGTGACCTCGTCGATGCCGAAGCGGTCCCGGAAGTCGGTGAACAGCCCGATCAACGGCTCACCGATGGTGCCGGTGCCGACCACGTGGACGATCGTTGTCATGGATCGAAAGCCCTCTCTGGACGGGATGAAGGGAGATGCGCCGAAAATGGCGCGAACGACCGGAAAAGGCTAACACGTTCCGGGCCGGATCAGCCCTCGCCGCCGCCGTGGATGCGGCCTCCGCGCCAGCCAGGATCGCGGCGGGCGAAGGCGTCGATCTCCTCCGGCACTTCGACCAGGGTGCGGGTCACCGCGGGGTCGCACACGTCGTTCTCGCACTCGTAGGTGTAGACGTTCCAGCCCTGGCGGCGGGAGTAGGCGGCGAGGGTCTGGTAGGTCCCGCAGTTGCCGCACTTGATGGAGATGTCGCGGATGTTGACCATCCCCGGCCGGCTGGGGTCGAGCGCGTCGTCCGTCATGCCCCGACAGGGTAGCAGAGGCGGCGGGGCGGCCCCCGATTTGCATGAAGGCGCCCGATGGATAGACAATGATCGATATGCTCCGCCGCTCCCCGTCCCGGTTGGCCGCCGCCGCGTGGCTGCTCGTCCTCGCCGGCACCGCCGCCGCCGTGCAGGCGCCGCCGGAAGAGGTGCCCATCGGCAGCTTCCAGGAGCAGGTGTCGGTGTCGTGGGCGCTGGTGCCGGTGCTGGTGCAGTCCGCCGACGGCTACGTCGACGACCTGACGCGCGACGACTTTCGGCTGTGGGTCGACGACCTCGAGGTGCCGATCGCCGACTTCGAGTCGGGCGCCACGGCGCCGGTGAGCTTCGTCTTCCTGCAGGACCTCTCGGGCAGCATGGCCAACGGCGGCAAGCTGATCGAGAGCCGCCGCGCGCTCGCCTACCTGCTGTCGAAGGCGCGGCCGGAGGACGAGTTCGCGCTCGCCACCTTCGCCGGCGACCTGCTGCAGGTCGAGGTGCCGTTCACCCGCCAGGAGCAGGTGCTCGCCGAGGCGATGGACCTGTGGGAGGGCTACGGCACCACCGCGCTGCACGACGCGGTGGCCTGGATCCCGTCGATCGGCGCCGAGGGACGCCACCCCAAGCGGGCGGTGGTGCTGGTCTCCGACGGTGTCGACAACGCCAGCACGGTGACGCCGGAGACGGCGCGGCAGGTGGTACGCGACGCCCAGCTCCCGGTCTACGTCCTCGGCCTCGGCCGCCACGACCCCGCACCCGGCAACGGCGACGGCGGCGCGACCTACGCGCGCCTGCTCACCGACCTGGCGCTGGCCACCGGCGGCAGCTACTACCAGGTCGCGCCCGGCGAGGAGGTGTTCCGCGCCGCCGCGAACCTGCTCGAGCAGCTCCGCCGCCAGTACGTGCTCGCCTTCCCCACCCGCGCCGGCGACGCCGGCTACCGGCGCATCCGGGTGGAGGTGACGGCGGACGACCGTTTCACCGTCTACCATCGGCGCGGCTACCGAGGTGGCCCTCCCGCCGCTGGACCATCGTGAACCGACACGGGCCCCGCGTGGGGCCCGCCCCATTGGACCGAACGAGGAGGCTGACCATGAAGCTACGGACGCTCATGAGCCTTACGCTGTCGACCGCCCTGCTGGCCGTCTTCGCAACCACCGGCTGCGCCACCAAGAAGTACACCCGCGACTACGTGGCCGGCGAGACCGCCGTCATCCACGAGCGCGTCGACGACGTCGAGGAGCAGGTGGAGCAGAACCAGACGCGCCTCTCCGAGCACGACCAGCGCATCGCCCAGGTCGGGCAGGAGGCGCAGGAGGCGTCGCAGACGGCCCGCGAGGCGCTCGACCGCGCCGTCGAGGCCGGCAAGCTGGCCGAGGGCAAGCTGCTCTACGAAGAGGTGCTGACCGACAACGACGTGCGTTTCGGCTTCGACCAGGCAAGGCTGTCGGACGAGGCGCGCGCCGCGCTGGACGGCTTCGCCGGTCGCTTGAAGGAGGAGAACCGCGCCGTCTTCGTCGAGATCCAGGGCCACACCGACGCCACCGGCCCGGAGACCTACAACGAGCAGCTCGGCCTCGAGCGCGCCGAGGCGGTGCGCCTGTACCTCAACAAGCAGCACGGCATCCCGCTGCACCGCATGAACGTCATCTCCTACGGCGAGAGCGCCCCGCTGGCCGACAACGCCAGCCGCGAGGGCCGTTCCCAGAACCGGCGCGTGGCGCTGGTGGTGCTGGCGTAGCGGGGGTAGGATGGACGGCCCGGAAACGTCACGAAGGGAGCCTTCGATGCCGACCCGAGCCGTCCGTCCCGCCACTGCCCTCGCCGTCCTCGTCCTCGCAGTTCTCACCTACGCCGGCTCCGCCCCGCCCTTCGGGGCGGCAGCCGCGTCCTCCGCAGGCTCCGCCGCGGTCACCCTCCGCGAGTGGCCGGTGCCGTGGGCGGACAGCCGACCGCGCGACCCGTACGTGGCGCCGGACGGCGGCGTGTGGTTCGTCGGCCAGCGCGGCGACTACCTGGCGCGGCTCGACCCGGCGAGCGGCGAGTTCCGCAAGGTCGACCTGCCGGAGGGCACCGGCCCCCACAACCCGGTCGTCGCCGAGGACGGCGGCGTGTGGTACGCCGGCAACCGCGCCGCCCACGTCGGCCGCCTCGACCCGGCGAGCGGCGAGATCACCAAGATCGCCATGCCGGACCCGGCGGCGCGCGATCCCCACACGCTGGTCTTCGACGGCCGCGGCGGCATCTGGTTCACCGTCCAGGGCGGCAACTTCGTCGGCCGGCTCGACCGCGGCAGCGGCGGGGTGGAGCTCGTCGCCGTGCCCACCGAGCGGTCGCGGCCGTACGGCATCGTCACCACGCCGGCCGGCCGCCCCTGGTTCACCGAGTTCGGCGCTCCCAAGCTCGGCACCGTGGACCCGGAGACGATGAAGCTGCGCGAGGTCGAGCTGCCGCGCGAGGAGGCCCGGCCGCGGCGGCTGGCCCTCACCTCGGACGGCGCCGTGTGGTACGTCGACTACGCCGGCGGCCGCCTCGGCCGGCTCGACCCGGCGAGCGGCGCCATCGAGGAGTGGGCGGTGCCGGGCGGCACCGACTCGCGTCCCTACGGCATGGCCGCCGACGACCGCGACCGCCTGTGGTTCGTCGAGAGCGGCCCGGAGCCCAACCGCCTGGTCGGCTTCGATCCCGAGACGGAGGAGTTCTTCTCGGTCACCGAGATCGGCAGCGGCGGCGGCACCGTGCGCCACATGGTGTTCCACGCCCCGACGCGCACCCTGTGGTTCGGCACCGACGCCAACACGATCGGCCGGGCGCAGCTCGAGTGAGCCCGGCGCTGCGGCGAGGGGTGCTGCTGCTGGCGGCGGTGGTGCTGGCGGCGCCGATCGGTCCCGCGGCCGCCCGCTCCGACGGGCCGGAGCCCGGCTTCACCGGCGGCTTCGGCGAGCCCACCTGCACCTCCTGCCACTTCGACTCGCCGGCCGAACCGGCGGCGGGCGGGCTGGTGCTCTCGGGCGTGCCGGAGCGCTACGAGCCGAGCGGGGAGTACGTCCTGCGGCTGACCCTGCGCGACCCGGGTCTGGCGCGGGCGGGGTTCCAGCTCGCCGCGCGCTTCGCCGAGGGGCCGGCGGCCGGCAGGCAGGCGGGCGGCCTCGCCGCCGGCGGCCCCGGCGCCGAGGTGGTCGAGCACGGCGAGCCGCCGCTCCTCTACGCCCGCCAGACCAGCGAGGGCTCGCGGCTCGTCGCCTCCCACCAGGCCTCCTGGACCTTGCGCTGGACGGCGCCGGCCGAGGCCGGCGCCCCGGTCGTCTTCCACGCCGCCGCCAACGCCGGCAACGACGACGACTCCGAGCTTGGCGACGTCGTCCACACCGCCCTGGCGCGTAGCGCCGGGCGGCCCTGAGCCGGCGGGCTCGGCCAGCTCAGCAGGTCTTGGTGCTGCCGGCCTCGGCGATCTCGCGGCAGATCTCGCGCTCGCTCAGGATGCCGGAGTCGAGGTAGCTGACGCGCCCCTCGGTGTCGAGGATCATCAGGGTGGGCAGGCCGGTGACGCCGAGCGCGTCGGCGACCTCGGCGGAGGGGTCGAGGAGCACCGGGTAGGGGAAGGGACGCTTCTCGACGAAGCCGCGCACCATGCTCTCCTCCTCGCCGACGTCGACGGCGAGGAACTCCACCGCGCCGTCGAGCCGCGGGTAGATCCCCTTCAGCACCTCGGCCTGAGCGTGGCAGGGCACGCACCAGGAGGCCCAGAAGTCGACCAGCACCACCGGACCGGCGAAGTCGGCCGGGCCGACCTCGGCGCCGTCGAGGCTGGCGAGGCGGAAGCTCGCCTCGGCGCCGGCGGCGGCCGCCTCGCCGGGAGCGCCGGCGTCGCTTCCGCACGCGGCGAGGGGGACGACCAGCAGCACGGCCAGCAGCAGGGATCGCATCATCGCAGGGTTCCCGGGGGGTGGTGGGTCGGTCGGCGGGCGCCGCCCGCGGCGGCGTGCCCGAGCTTAGCAACCCGCCGCGGCGGGAGGGCATTCCTCCGCGGGCGCGCGCATTGCACGGCTCGGGCGTGTCCCGCGGGGACGATCCTCTCATTCGCCAGGAGGCCACACCATGGACCGTGTCCGTCAGATGTTCGCCAGCCACCCGAACCCCGCCAGCGACGCCGGCGACGAGGCGTTCGCCCTCGTCCAGGCCGCCGCGGAGTGCGTGTCGACCTGCACCACCTGCGCCGACGCCTGCCTCGAGGAGGACGACCCGGCGTCGCTGCGCAGCTGCATCCGCACCAACCTCGACTGCGCCGGCATCTGCGCCGTCACCGGCCGCCTCATCGCGCGCCCCGGCATCCAGGAGTCCGCCGTCCTGCGCGCCCAGCTCGACGCCTGCGCCACCGCCTGCCGCGCCTGCGCCGCCGAGTGCGAGCGGCACGCCGGCCACATGGAGCACTGCCGCATCTGCGCCGAGTCCTGCCGCGCCTGCGCCGAGGCCTGCGACCGCATGAAGGCCGCTCTGGTCGCCTGACCCTCCGGCCCGCTACTCGTAGCGCAGCGCCTCGGTGGGATCGACGCGGGTGGCGCGGCGGGCGGGCAGCCAGCAGGCGAGGAGAGCGACGGCGGCGAGCACCAGCGGCACCGCCACGAAGGTGGCGACGTCGGTGGCGCTGACGCCGTACGCGAGCTCGCCGAGGGTGGCCTCCAGCGCCTTGGCCAGCGCCAGCGTCACCGCCAGGCCGAGCGCCAGGCCGGCGGCGGCGAGCCCCATGCCGCGGCCGAGCACCAGCCCCATCACCGCGCCGCGCCGCGAGCCGAGCGCCATGCGCACGCCGATCTCGCGCGTGCGCTGCGCCACCGAGTAGGCGGTCACCCCGTAGACGCCGATCGAGGCGAGCAGCAGCGCCACCACCCCGAAGAGGGTGAACAGCAGGGAGCTGACCTTCGGCCGCGCCAGCGCCTCCTCGACCGCGGCGCGCATCGGCTGTACCGGGTCGAGCGGCAGCTCGGGGTCGACCGACCACGCCGCGCGGCGCAGCGGCCCGGCGGCGTCGAGCGGCGCGCCGGCGGTGCGCGCCACCAGCGCCATCTGCCGCGACGGCTGCTGCGCGAACGGCAGGTAGAGGCGCCGCTCGGCGTGCTGCGACAGCCCCTCGGTGCGCAGGTCCTCGACCACGCCGACCACCCGCAGCCACTCGCCGGGCGGCACCGGCAGCGGGATGCGCACGCGGCGGCCGATCGCCGTGCGGTCCGGCCACCAGCGGCGCGCCAGCTCGGCGTCGACCACCGCCACGCGCGGCGCCTCGGCGCCGTCGGCGTCGGCGAAGCCGCGGCCCTCGACGACTTCGAGCCCCAGGGTGTCGAAGTAGCCCGGGCTGACCATCTGGTAGGCCACCACCGGCACCACCGCGCCCGGCCCGGGCTCGAAGCCCTCGACCTCCGGCGAGCCTTCGAGGCCGGGGGCGAGCGGCAGGTTCGACGCCGCCGCCGCCCGCCGCACCTGCGGCAACGCCTCCAGCCGCTCGAGCAGGCGGCCCTGGAGGTCGACCAGCATGTCCGGCCGCGGGTAGGTGCGCGGCGAGGCGGTGGTCTGGGCGGTGAGCAGCCCGTCGGTGCGGAAGCCGGGGTCGGCGGTGCTCAGGCGCTGGAAGCTGCGCAGCATCAGCCCCGCCGCCACCAGCACGGTCAGGGCGAGGGCGATCTCCGCCACCACCAGCACCGTGCGCAGCGGCTGGCGTCCGCCGCCGAGCGAGGTCTTGCCGCCCTCCTTGAGCGAGCCCACCAGGTCCGGGCGGTAGGCGCGCCAGGCGGGCGCGAGGCCGAACAGGACGCCGGTGGCGAGCGAGGCGGCGAGGGCGAAGAGCAGCACGCGGCCGTCGAGCGACACCTCCGCCAATCGACCCACCTGCCCCGGGTCGAGGGCGACCAGCACGCGCAGCCCGAAGAAGGCGAGGACGACGCCGAGGGCGCCGCCGGCGAGCGCCAGCAGCACGCTCTCGGTGAGGAGCTGGCGCGCCAGGGTGCCGCGGCCGGCGCCGAGCGAGGTGCGCAGCGCGATCTCCTTGCCGCGCTCGGTGGCGCGCGCGAGCTGCAGGTTGGCGACGTTGGCGCAGGCGATGGCGAGCACCAGCAGCACGGCGGCGAACTGCGTCCACAGCAGCGGCTCGACCTCGCCGGCCAGCTCCTCCTGGATCGGCACCAGGCGGATGCCCCAGCCGCTGTCCGCCGGGTAGGCGTCGGGCCACTGCTCCTGCCACAGGCGGGCGAGACGGTCGACCTCCGCCTGCGCCTGCTCGGGGCCGACGTCGTCGGCCAGCCGGCCCACCAGGCGCACGCCGCGCACCCGCCGCGGCACCGCCGGGTTGGGGGTGAACGGCACCCACAGGTCGGCCTCGACGAGGGCGAAGCGGAAGTCCTCCGGCAGCACACCGACCACCGTGTACGGCTCGCCGTCGAGGTTCAGGGTCGTGCCGACGACGCCCTCGCCGCCGGCGAAGCGGCGCTGCCACAGGTCGTGACCGAGCACCGCGACGCGCGCCTGCGACGCCTCCTCCGCCTCGTCGTAGACGCGGCCGAGGCGCGCCTCGCTGCCGAGGATGCCGAACAGCGCCGCCGAGGCGCGGCCGCCCACGACGTTCTGCGGCTCGCCGTCGCGGGTGGTGAGGTTGTAGCTCCAGGGGATGACGCCGGCGACGGCGGCGAAGGCGCGGTCGTCGCGCCGGTGGTCGAGGAACTCCTCGCCGGAGGCCGGCATCTTGTCGAGGTCGCGCTGCAGGAACTGGTTCCAGATCACCATCACCCGCTCCGGCTCGGGGTAGGGCAGCGCGCGCAGCAGCACGGCGTCGACGAAGCTGAAGACGACGGTGGCCGCCCCCAGGCCGAGGCCGAGGCAGACGACGGCGGCGACGGTGAGGGTCGGGCGGCGGCGCAGCATGCGCACGGCGTAGCGAAGGTCCCGCAGCAGGCGATCCATGTCACGTCCTCCCCGGTGCTCGGTGGACTCCGGTGCTCACAGCCCCAGCCGCTCCCCCGCCGGCGCCTCGGCGTCGACGGCGCGCAGCCGCGCCAGCTCGCCGGCGTCGAGCGGGATGCCCAGCCGGCGGCGCTCGGCCTCGGCGGCGGCCTCGAGGTCGCCCGGCGCCAGCACCGGCTCGTCGCCGGCCGCCGGCTGCTCGCGCAGCGCCGCCAAGAGCGCCGCCAGCCGGCCGCGAAACGCCGCGGCGTCGGTGAAGGCGGCGAGGTCGAAGGCGACGAACAGGTGCGCGACGCGGCGCGGCGCGTCGAACGGCGCCACGTAGAGGTGGGAAAGCTCGTGGTCGAACGGCGCTCCGGCGAGCAGCGCGCAGAGCACCTCTACCACCAGGGCGAGGCACTGGCCCTTGTGGCCGCCCAGCGGCCTGAGCGCGATCGCATCGTCGGCGCCCTCGACCGCCCAGCCCGGCGCCAGCGGCTCGCCCCGCTCGCGCGCGTTCTTGACCCGCGAGTAAGACACCTGGCTGGTCGCCATGTCGACGCACAGCACCTCGCCGCCGTCGCCGGCCACCGCCAGCGACAGCGGGTTGGTGCCGAAGAACGGGCGGCGGCCGGCGTGCGGCGCCACCAGCGCGTCGCTGTTGGTGAACGCCAGGCCGAGGACGCCGCGGCGCGCCATGTCGAGGGTGTAGACCGAGGCGGCGCCGAAGTGGTTCGAGTCGGCGACGGCGACGGCGCCGACGCCGTGCCCACCGTCGTGCACACCGGCCAGCCGCGCCGCCTCGCGCGCCGCCAGGATGCCGGCGACGAGGCCGAGGGCGCCGCCGGCGTCGAGGCGGCGGGCGGCGCGCCCGTCGCCGTGCCAGGCGAGCCGCGGCCGCGCCCGCGCGCGCCCGCCGTCGAGCTCCGCGAGGTAGGTCGGCAGCAGGCGTACCCCGTGCGTGTCGATGCCGCGCAGCGAGGTCGACAGCAGGCCGTCGACGACGAAGCGGCGGTGCTCGGCCGGCACGCCGCGGCGCGCCAGCGCCGCTTCCATCAGGCGGTCGAGGTCGGCGGCGGCGACGCGCACCCCGCTCTCCTGCGGCGCCTCGCGGCGCTCGGCCGCGACGCTCATCGGCGCCCGCCGCGCGCCGCCACGAAGCGCGCCAGCCGCGCCACGCCCTCGTCGATGTCCGCCTCCGAGACGTAGCTGAACGACAGGCGCACCTGCCGCTCGCGCCCCGGCCGCAGCGAGAAGAACGACAGCGGGCAGACGATGACGCCGTGCTCCTCCGCCGCCTCGCGCACGCACCCCTCGTCGAACTCGAAGGGCACGCCGAGGGTGAGGAAGAAGCCGCCGCCGGGGCGGTTCCAGCGCACCTCGGGGGCGGCGCCGGCGAAGGCGGCCGCGAGCGCCGCCAGCATGCGGTCGCGGTTGCGGCGGTAGAAGGGCACCTTCTCGGCCACCAGGCGGCGCAGTGAGAAGCCTTCGGCGAGCAGCACGCCGCCGGCCGCCGCCTGCATCGGCGCCGGCGTGTTGACGGTGAGCAGGCTCTTGACCGGCGACAGCGCCTCGGCGAGGGTGGCGCCGGCGCCGCCGCCTTCCACCGGCTGGTCGGCCACCAGGTAGCCGAGGCGCAGGCCGGGGAAGAGGGTCTTCGAGAAGCTGCCGAGATAGACGACGCGCCCCTCGTCGTCGAGCGACTTGAGGGTCGGCAGCGGCGGCGCGTCGTAGGCGAACATGCGGTACGGGCTGTCCTCGAAGACCAGCAGGTCCTCGTCGCGCGCCACCTCCAGCAGCCGCCGCCGCGCGGCCAGCGGCAGGCAGGTGCCGAGCGGGTTGTTGAAGTCGGGAATGTCGTAGACGGCGCGCGGTCGGCGGCCGGAACGGCGCACGCGCGCCGCGGCGGCGGCCACCGCCTCGGGGTCGAGGCCGTCGTCGCCGCACGCCACCGGCTCGACGCCCACCTCCAGCACGCGGGCGAGGCCGGTGATGCCGATGTAGGTCGGGTCGCTGACCAGCAGCACGTCGCGGCCCGGCTCGAAGAGGCCCATGAGCAGCACCGCCATGGCCTCCTGGCAGCCGCAGGTGACCATCACCGCGGCGGGGTCGACCTCGATGCCCTCGTCGGCCGCCAGGTGGCGGGCCACCGCCTCGCCGAGGATGCCGTTGGTGCGCCCGTACTGGCCGAGGTCGGCCATCACCCGCGCCCGCGGCCGCCCCTCGGCGGCGGCGCGGTGGTCGACCCAGCGGCCGATGCCGCCCAGCGCCTGCTCGACGTCGAACAGCTCCTCCCACGGGCGGCCGGGCGCGAACGAGATGGCGCCGGGGTAGCGCGACACCACCTCGTTGAGGAAGTTCATGACCCCCAGCGAGGGGTGGGCCAGCGAGCCGCGCAGCGCGACCCGCACGCCCCGCCCCTCGACGGGCGCCGCTGCAGCGCCGGCGGCCATCAGTACGAGCCGCTCGCCTCCAGCTGGCGGAACAGCTCGGCGACGCTCTCGTCGGTGAAGTGGCCGTCCGGCTCCTGGCGCTCGATCAGCTCGTACATCATGCCGGAGCTGGCGTCGCGGTGGGTGAACGCCTGGCGGATGCCGGCGCCCTGGATCAGCGTGGTGTCGAAGTCGACGCCGCTGTCCTGCAAGCGGTCGATCAGCTCGGGGAGGTCCTTGACCGTGATGGCGATGTGCTGCACGCCGGCGCCGTACTCGGCGACGTAGCGGGAGACCTGCGAGTCGGCGCTCGTCCCCTGCACCAGCACGAGGATCATCGGGCCGGCCTTCATCACCGCGGAGACCATGCCGGTGAAGGCGCCCTTCGTCTCGCGGCGCTCCATCACCTCGAAACCCATGACGTCCCGGTAGAAGGCGATGGACTTCTCGAGGTCCGGCACGGCGACGGCGACGTGGTCCAGCCCGACGGCGTGCTCCGCGAGGACGGAAGCGGTCTTGGTGGTCATCGGTTCCTCCTTCTTGGCAAGGGTCCGGGCGCACCGGCGGCACGCGCGGATCGGTCGAGGGTCACGGCAAAGGATGCGATCGATGGACACTTCGCAGGTGCCGTGGAGACGGCGGACCGGGACACGGCGGGGCGGCTCACCGGGCGCCCCCGGCGGCGGCCGCCGCGGCGCGGCCGAGGTGGTCCCGCAGCAGCTCCGCCACCCGCCGGGCGCCTTCGCCGCGCAGCATCGTGAAGTGGTGGCCCGGCGCCGTCTCGACGCGCAGCCGCGCGCCGAACAGCGGCCGCCAGACGGTGCTCGGCGCGGGGCGGCCGGGGACCGGCTCGGCGGCGTCGACGGCCAGCACCTCGCCGTCCCACGGCGGGCCGTCCGCGGCGGCGGGCGGCCGGTAGCTCTCGAGGGCGTCGGCGTGGGCGCGGAAGACCGACCAGCGCAGCTCGAGCTCGTCGTCGTCCAGCTCCGGCGGCAGGGCGCCGCTGGCGCGGGCGGCGGCGACGAAGCGCTCCAGCGGGGCCGCGGTGTCGAGCGTCGCCGGGTCGAGCGTCGCCGGGTCGAGCTTCGCCGGGTCGAGGCGGAGATCGTCGCGGCCGAGGCCGAGCGCCGGCAGCGGCGCGCCCAGGTGCTGGGCGAAGGCGGCGAGGACGGCCAGCTCGCGGTCGTCGGGCCGCGCCTGCGGCGCCGCGTCGAGCAGCGTCAGCGAGGCGACCGGGCGGCCGGCGGCGGTCAGCCGGCGCGCCATCTCCAGCGCCACCAGGCCGCCGAGCGACCAGCCGGCGAGGTGCGGCGCCGGCGAGGCGGGCAGGGCCGCGACGAGGTCGGCGGCGTAGCGCTCGGCCATCGCCTCGACGCTGGCCGCCGGTGCCGCGCCTTCGAGCGCCGGCTCCTGGAGGCCCCACACCGGGATGCCGGCGCCCGGCGCGCCGCCGCGAAGCTCGCGCACCATGGCGGCGTAGCTCAGCAGGTCGCCGCCGCCGGGGTGGACGAGGACCAGCGGCGGCCCGTCGCCGTCGGCGAGGCGCACCAGGCACGCCGGCTCCGCAGCCGGTGCGGCACCGGTGTCGAGGGCCGCGGCGAGGCGGCGCGCGGTCGGGTGCTGGAAGAGCAGGGTGAGCGGCGGCCGGCCGCCGCCGGCGGCGTCCGCGAGGCGGGCGGCCAGGCGCACCGCCAGCAGCGAGTGGCCGCCGAGGGCGAAGAAGTCGTCGTCGCGGCCGACGCGCTCGACGCCGAGCAGCTCGGCGAAGAGGGCGGCCAGCCGGCGCTCCGCCGGCGTGCGCGGGGCGGTGTAGCCGGCCTGCCGCCGTGCCGGCTCGACGGCGGCCAGGGCCTTGCGGTCGAGCTTGCCGTTCGGCGTCCGCGGCAACGCCTCGAGCGCCACCCACGCGGCGGGCACCATCGGCTCCGGCAGGGTGCGCCGCAGGTGCGCGGCGAGGGCGTCGGCGCCGGCCTCCGCGCCCGCCTCGGCGGCGACGTAGGCGACCAGGCGCGTACCCCCCGCGCCGGCGCCGGCGGGCGACGGCAGC
>CAZLBJ010000146.1:0-9122 GCA_964557755.1 uncultured Thermoanaerobaculia bacterium | reverse complement strand
GCGGCGCGCCGGCGTGGACCGGCGGCGGCGGTGCGTTCGGCGGCGCCGGCGCCTCGGCGGGATGGGCGGCGGCGGCGGCCGGCCTGGCCAGCGGCGTCGCCGCGCCCTCCAGCTCGGGACGCGGGGGGGGCGGCGGCGGCGGGGGGGGGGGCCGCGCGGGCGGCGGCCGCGGCGGCGGCTGGTGAGCCGCGCCGCCTACGCCTCGAGGTCGCGGTAGAGCGGGTGGCGGGCGGCGAGGCGGCGCACCTTGTCGCGCACCGCGGCGTGCACCGCGGCGTCCTCCGGCGCGGCCAGCACCTCCGCCATCAGGTCGCCGACCTCGTCCATCGCCGCTTCGTCCATGCCGCGGGTGGTCAGCGCCGGGGTGCCGATGCGCACGCCGGAGGCGACCAGCGGCGGCTTGTCGTCGAACGGGATGGTGTTCTTGTTGACCGTGATGGCGGCCGCCCCGAGCGCCTCCTCCGCCACCTTGCCGGTGAGCCCGCGCGCCGCCACGTCGACCAGGAAGAGGTGGTTGTCGGTGCCGCCGGAGACGATGCGGAAGCCGTGGTGCTCGAGGCGCCGCGCCAGGCGCTTGGCGTTGGCTACGATCTGCCGCTGGTAGGCCTTGAAGCCGTCGCCCAGCGCCTCCTGGAAGGCCACCGCCTTGGCCGCGATGATGTGCATCAGCGGGCCGCCCTGGAGGCCGGGGAAGACCGCGCGGTCGATCGTCTTGGCGTGCTCGGCGCGGCACAGGACGAGGCCGGCGCGCGGGCCGCGCAGCGTCTTGTGGGTGGTGGAGGTGACGAAGTCGCAGTGCAGCACCGGCGACGGGTGGAGGCCCGCCGCCACCAGCCCGGCGATGTGCGCGATGTCGGCCATCAGCAGGGCGCCGCAGGCGTCCGCCGCTTCGCGGAAGCGGGCGAAGTCGATGGTGCGGCTGTAGGCGCTGGCGCCGCAGACGATCAGCTTCGGCCGCTCGCTCCGCGCCAGGTCGATCACCGCGTCGTAGTCGATGCGCTCCGTCTCGCGGTCGACGCCGTAGGAGACGACCTCGAAGTCGCGGCCGGAGTAGGACAGGCGGTGGCCGTGGGTGAGGTGGCCGCCGGCGGAGAGGTCCATCCCCATCAGCTTGTCGCCGGGGCGCAGGAAGCCGAAGTAGACGGCCATGTTGGCGGTGGTGCCGCTGTGCGGCTGGACGTTGGCGTGCTCGGCGCCGAACAGCGCGAGGACGCGCTCGACGGCCAGCCGCTCGGCGCGGTCGACCACCTCGCAGCCGCCGTAGTAGCGGCGCCCCGGGTAGCCCTCGGCGTACTTGTTGGTGAGCACGCTGCCGGCGGCGCGCATCACCGCCGGGCTGACGAAGTTCTCCGAGGCGATCAGCTCGAGCCCCTCGTTCTGGCGCCGCCGCTCGTCGGCGAGCACCGCGAAGATCTCGGGGTCCACCGCCGCCAGCTCGTTCTGCGCCGCCACGTCCTGCGCCGACACCGCCTCGGGCATCGCGCTCAGCCCTCCTTCTCCGCGTCGTCCCCCGTCTCCTCCGCGGTGGCCCCAGCCTCCACCTCGGTGGCCTCCTCTTGCTCGGTGGCGGCCTCCTCCTCTTCTTTCTCCGCGGCCTCTTCGGCGCTGCCGGCGGCGACCTCCTCGACCTGCGCCTTGCCGCCCGTCTCGTCGCTGTGCACTTCGGCGTCCGGCGTGGTGTCCGGTGCCTGGGGGTCCTCGACCTTCTTCGCGGCCTTCTTGCCGGCGCCGGTCTTCACCGCCGCGGCGGCCTCGGTCGGCACCTCCTCGGCGGGGACCTCTTCGACGGCTTGCTTCGGCTTCGCCTTGGCGCCGGCGTCGGTCTTCTTGGCGGACCTCTTCGAGCCGCTCTGCCGGGCCTTCGGCTTCTCGGCGGCGCCCTCGGCGGCCTGCTCCTTGCGGCGCTCGCGCAGGGCCTCTTGACGGCGCTTGCGGCGACGGCGCAGCTTGCGATCCTTCTCTCTCACGGTTCCTCCTGGGACGCGGGTGGGTCGGAGCGGCCTGCGGGGCGCAGCGAGTCGGGTGCCCCGGCGACCGGTAGTCTAGCGCGACGGCCCGGGGAGCGTGCAAAGGGCACGCCGTGGACCACCCCCTCCGGGCCCGTTTTTCAACCGGCATCGACGTTTACAGTCACTCACGAAATTGGTTCTTGTCGTGTATTGACTTCCATGCATTCCTTCGTCGATAATCTCTCAGCTTTCGCGAAAGGCTCCACCCCGGCCTCCCATCGTGGGTCAGCCGGGCATCAGTCAAACGTGGGTCCAAGGAGGACGTTCCGATGGACGAGAAGGATCCGCAGTCGCGGCAGATCAGCAAGGGTGTGACCACGGTAGCGTTGGCGAGCTTGGTCGCGTCGGTGGGCATGGCGATGCCGGCGGAGGCCGCCATCAACGAGGTCGAGGGCAAGATCGCGACTCTGCGCGGCGCCTCGGCCGACGACGTACAGGGCCAGATCCTGTCCGTCGTGGCCAGCCAGGTGTCCGACGTCGAGATCGCCGACTACACCGAGAGCTACACGCAGACCTACACCCAGACCTACAACCAGACCTACAACCAGCGCATCAACCCCGTCTAGGGTGTGCGCGCCCGGCGCCTCCCTCGCCTCGTGCGAGGGGGCGCCGGCCCTTCCCACGTCATGGTCCAGGGGAGTGTCCATGCTTCCGTTCCCGATCCGTACCTACATCTTCAAGTCGACGGCGTTCTGCAACCTCAACTGCACCTACTGCTACATCTTCAACCTCGGGGACAGCTCCTTCCAGGGACGTCCCAAGGTGATGCCGCAGGAGGTGGTGGAGACGGCAGCACGGCGCATGGTGGAGCAGGCGCGGGAGCAGGGCCTGCGGAAGATCGACGTCTGCTTCCACGGCGGTGAGCCGATGCTCGCCGGCAAGGACTGGCTGCGGCGGAGCGTGGACACCTTCCGCCGCGCGGGCGGCGAGGAGATCCAGTTCTGCTACTCCCTGCAAACCAACGGCACCCTCGTCGACCACGCATGGGTGAAGCTCTTCGCGGAGCTGGAGATCGGCATCAGCCTCAGCCTCGACGGGACGCGCGAGGTCAACGACCGTGCGCGCGTCAACTTCGCCGGCCGCGGCTCCTATGACGACGCCGTGCGCGGCCTTCGTGTGCTGCTCGACACGCCCGAAGGCCGCAAGGTGTTCGGCGGCGTCCTCTGCGTGGTCGATCCGCAGACCGACGGCCTCGCCATCTACCGGCACTTCCGCGAGCTCGGCGTCAAGGTGATGGACTTCCTGCTCCCCCTGGATCACAACTGGGACAACCCGCCGCCCGGCCTCGGCACCAGCGAGGCGACGCCGTACGCCGACTACTTGATCCCCATCTTCGACGACTGGTGGAGCGAGGACGACGGCACGGTCCAGGTGCGCTACTTTCAGACCATCCTCAGCCACCTGTTCGGCAGCCTGCGGGGCGTCGACTCTCTGGGCGGCCATCCGGTCAGCTTCGCGATCATCGACACCGACGGCAGCATCGAGCCCCTGGACTCGCTCCGCGCCTGTGGCGACGGCCTCACCCGCGTCGGCCTCGACGTCTACGGCAACCGCGTCACCGAGCTCTACGACCAACCGATCTACAAGCTCGCGCTCGCCGGCCAGGAAGGCCTGTGCGAAATGTGCAGGATCTGCCCGTTCCACGACGTCTGCGGCGGCGGCTACCTGCCGCACCGCTTCCGCGGGGACAACCTCTTCGCCAATCCGACGGTGTACTGTCGCGATCTGTGGAAGCTGATCAACCACATCCTGGACGCCGCCGTCCAGCGGGTGACCCCGAGGGCGCCCGCCCTCGCCGCGCCGCCGGACCTGCTGGCCCCGAGCGCGCCGTGAGGTCGGCGCCGCACCTGCCGCCCTTGCTGGCCCAGGGGCTGCGGTCCCTGCGGCGGCGGCCGCTGCTCAGCGCCGTCGTGGTGGCGGTGCTGGCGGTGGGCATCGGCTCCGTCGTCCTCGTCCACCAGGTTCTCGACCGCACCCTGCTCCACCCGCTGGGGCTCGGCGGCCAGGAGCGCCTGGTGTTCGTGTGGGAGAGCCTGCCGTCGCTCGGCACCCCCCGTTCGTCGGTGGCGGCCGAGAGCTACCACGAGTGGCGGCGGCAGGCGAGATCGTTCGAAGCGCTGGCCGCGGTGCGCCGCGGCACCATGCACCTCCGCAGCGGCGACCGCCTGACGCCGCTGGTCTCGGCGCAGGTCGGCGAGGACTTCTTTCGCGTGCTGCCGCTGCGGTTGATCGCCGGCCGCACCTTCGACGGCGCCGCGGACGACGACGGCGTGGTGCTGTCGGAGGCCGTCTGGCGTCGGCTGTTCGCCGGCGACCGCGACGTCCTCGGGCGCCAGATCGTCGTCGACGGCATTCCGCGCCCGCTGGTCGGCGTGCTGGCGGCCAACCAGGTGTTCCCGCGCGGCGTGGAGGTGTGGGTGCAGTCCCGCTTCCGCCCCGCCGACGAGGTGCCGGGCCGGCGGGACCTGCTGGTGGTGGGCCGCCTCGCGGACGGAGTCGCGGTGGCCGCCGCGCAGCAGGAGCTGGACCGTATCGCGGCGCGCGCGGCCGGCCGCACGTCCGCCTCGGAGCCGCGCGCCGCAGCGCTGGTGACGCCGCTGCGGCGGGAGCTCGCCGGCGAGGCGGGGCCGCCCCTGGTGATGCTCTTCGCGGCGGTCAGCCTGGTCCTGCTGATCGTCTCGATCAACGTCGCCAACGTCCTGCTGGTGCGCGCCGCCGCGCGGCGCCGCGAGATCGCCATCCGCTCGGCACTGGGTGCCGGCCGCGGCCACCTGGCCCGCCTGCTCGGCGTCGAGGTCGCCGTGCTCGTCGGCACCGGCGGCGCTCTCGGGCTCGGCTTCGCCGAGCTGGGCCGCCGCCTCCTGCATCGAGTGAGCTTCGGCGACGCGCTGGCCATCGAGCGCCTGGACTTCGATCCGCGGCTCGCCGCCGTCGCCCTGCTGGTGAGCGTCCTGGTCGGCCTGCTGGTCGTCCTTCTGCCGCTGCGGCCGTTCCTGCGCTTCGCCCGCGGCGAGCTGCGCGACGACGAGCTGCGGCTGCGCGACGCCAGCGGCGGGACGCTCCGGCTGCAGAAGGCGCTGGTGGCGGGACAGCTCCTGCTCGCCCTCCCCCTGCTCACGCTCGGCCTCGCGCTGCTCGACAGCCTCGTGCGGCTGCAGCGGGCCGACTTCGGGTTCCGCCCCGACGGCGTGGTGACCCTCGACGTCGCCCTGCCCGAGGACGCCGGCACCGCCGTCTTCCGGCGTACCGAGGCCCTCGGCGCGGCCCTGCAGCGGCTCGCCGACCACCCGGGCGTGTCGGCGGCGGGCGCCGTGTCCGACCTGCCGATGAGCGGATCCAGCACCAGCGGCGGCTTCGAGATCGTCGGCCGGGCGACCGTTCCCGGCTCGCCCCCGCCGGCAGCCGATCTGCGCATCGGCTGGCCCGGGTACTTCGAGGCCATGGGCATACGCGTCGTGGCGGGACGGAGCTTCCAGGCGAGCGACGGGGCGACGTCCACCGGCGTGGCGCTGGTCAACGAGGGCCTGGCGCGCCGCTACTGGCCGGGCGAGAGTCCGCTCGGGCAGCGCATCCGGGTCGGCAATCCGGAGGAGGTCGCCCTCTACGGCCGCTCGGTCACCCGCGAGGTGGTGGGGGTGGTGGCCGACGTGGTCCATCACGGTCTCGGCCAGGAGCGGCGCCCGGAGGTCTACCTGCCCTACGGCCAAAGCCCGACGGCGTTCGTCACCGTCACCGTGCGCTCTCCGCGGCCCGCGGACGAGATGGCCGCCGACGCCAGGGTGGCGCTGCTCGCGGAAGGCAGGCTGCAGGTCCTGCGCACGCGGCCGATGGCGCAGGTGGTGTCCTCGACCCTGGGCCGGCCGGAGCTT
Organism: uncultured Thermoanaerobaculia bacterium; assembly: GCA_964557755.1. Lineage (GTDB taxonomy): Bacteria > Acidobacteriota > Thermoanaerobaculia > Multivoradales > JBCCEF01 > CAZLBJ01. The sequence continues at coordinate 3,244 of CAZLBJ010000146.1, read as the reverse complement.
CAGACCGCCCTGCTCCTCGGCCTGGGTACGGTCGCCCTGGTGCTGGTGGCGCTCAGCGTCTACGCGGTCATGTCGAGCTTCATCCAGCAGCGCCGGCAGGACCTCGCCCTGCACATGGTGGTGGGAGCCGACGCCTCGCAGGTGACGCGCCTGGTGGTGCGGCAGTGCGCGGCGATCGGCCTCGTGGGGGTGGCGGGCGGCGCGCTCGCCTCGTGGGCGGCGCTCGGCCTCGTCCGGCACCTGGTCTTCGTCCACGAGCCGTCCTGGTCGCTGCCCGCCGCGGGCTCGTTCCTGATGCTCGGGGCCATCGCCACCGGCGCCATCCTGCTGCCCCTGCGCCGCTTCCTCCGCCACGAGCCGGCGGTTCTGCTACGCCCCGAGTGAGCCGGTGGCCGAGCTGCTGAAGCCTCCCGCGGAGCTGGTGGCGGCCGCCGCCGAGCTGGCGCACCACGAGGAGCGCTTCGGGCGCTACGACCTGCAGCCGGACGAGGTCCGGCGGGCGGTCGCCGAGGTCGTGTCGGGGGCGGCGGGCGAGCGGGTGGCCTGTCTGATCGGCGACGCCGGCTCGGGCCGGCGGTACGTCGTCGAGGCCGCGGTCCACCTCCTGTCGGCGGCGGGCCGGCCCGTTCGCCTGCTCCCCTTCGGACTCGATGATCTCGAGGCGGGTGGCGACGGGCTTCCTTCGATGTGGGAGGCCGCGCGGAGAGCCCTCCACCTCCGCTCCGAGCCGAGCAAACGGCCTGCGGGAGGCGGGGCCGGGGCCTTGATCCGTGACCTCGCCGCGGTTGCGGGCGACGGCGGCCTGGTGCTGCACGTCCACGACGCCGACGCCCTCCCCCACCTGCTGCTGGCCGCGCTGTGCGCCGCCGCACGCTCGACGCCAGGGCTGGTGGTGCTCCTCTCTGCCGGACCGGCGGGCCTGCTGCACGAGGTCTGTCCCGGCGCACGCCGCATCCACCTGCGGCGCCTGCAGCGGAGCGAATTGGCCGCTGCCGCCGGCAGCGACGAGCTGGGCCGGCGCCTGGAGCGCGCCAGCGGCGGCGTGCCCGGGCTCGCCGCCGCCTGCCTGCTGGCCTGGAGCCGGGACCCCGGCCTCGATCTCGCCCCCGAGCGCGGCGCGGAGGGCCTGCCCCGGCCGTTCCTCGAGCTCGCCGCCGCCTGCGGCCCGCTGGTACCCGCCGACCTGGTGGCCGAAGCGCTCGGACCCGCGGCCGGCGGCGGCGACGTGATCGACCGGCTCGACGACTCCTGGTCCGGGGAGACCGCCGCCGGCCTCGATTTCGAGGACCTCCAGTTCACCCATCCGTCGTTTCCAGACCACGCCGTCTACCGGGTCCCGCGGCTCCTCCATGCCTGGCTGGGCATCGCCGGCGGTGCGCCGGACGCCACCGCCCGGCAGTACGCGGATCTCGTCGCCGCGCGCCTGCCGCCGGGCCGGCGCGGCAGTGCGCGGCTGCTCCTGGAGCTGGGCCGCGCTGGCGGCCTCCCCGCGCTGCGCGACCGCGCCCTGCGCGAGCTCGCCTGGTGGGCTGGACCGGCGGAGGTCGAGGACCTGACCCGGATGCTGGAGACCGCGATGGCCGCGGGCGGCCTTCATCCGCAGATGCTGTGGGGGGTCGTCGAGGACGCCGAAGGACGCTGGCCTCCGTACCGGTGCAAAGCCCTCCTCGAGGCCGTGCGACGGCAGCCCGGCGGCGTCCCCCAGGCGCAGGCCGGAGACCTCGCCTACCTCACCGCCCTCGTCCTGCGCGACCTCGGCGAGCTCTCCGCCGCTCTCGACGAGGCGGTGCGTGCGGAGGAGAACCTGCCGCGGCGGCCCGAGACGGCGGCGCGGCGCGTCGGCAGCCAGGCGCTGGTGGGGCAGCTCCTCCTCCGTCTCGACCGTCCCGGGGAGGCGCTGGGGCCGCTGACCGAGGCCCTCGAGCAGGTGGAACGGCTGCCCCGCTCGCAGGTCCTGGAGGCGCCGATCCGCGAGGCCCTGGCCGGGGCGGAGCTCGCCTGTGGACGGGCGGAGCACGCCTGCGCCCACCTCGACCGGGCGCTCGAGCTGGGCCGCGAGGTCGACCCCGGGCCGAGCCTCGGCCGCTCGGAGCTCCTCAAGCGCGCCGCCCGCCTCCTGCTCCGCGCCGGGCGCCGCGACGCCGCCCGCCACGCCCTCGACGAGGCGGTGGCGATCGACCGGCTGCTCTTCGGGCCGGCGGCGCCGCGGCTGGCCGGCGCCCTCAAGCTGCTGGCGGAAGCCCTGGAGGCGGACGACCCGGCTGCCGCCGCCGACCTCCAGGAGGAGGCGGTGGCGATCGAAGAGCACGTGTTCGGCGCGGACGAACGGGTGCGCATCGCCCGCAGCCGTCTGCTGGACCTCCTCGAGCGCTCCGCGGCCTCTGCAGATCGCGTTCGCGAGCACCTGCTCCGAGCTCTCGACGCCGAGGCCCACGAGCCGAGGGAGGCGGCGCGCGTCTCGGTGCTGGTGCGCCGCCTCGCCGACCTGGACGCTGCCCGGGGCGACTGGCCCGCGGCCCGCCGTAGCTGGCTGCACTGCCTCGACGGCGAGGAGACGGGGGAGAACCCGGCGGCGCAGGCCGAGCTGCTCAAGCTGATCGGCCAGGCCGAGACCGAAATGGGCATGGCCAAGTCCGCCGCCGATCGCTTCGCAGCCGCGCTCTCGCTCCTCGAGCGGCACTCCGGCCCGCGCGACCCGTCGCTCCTCGACCTGCTGAAGACGGTCGCCGACGGCCACCTCGCCGGCGGCCGCCCTCAGCAGGCGATCTCGTGCCTCGAGCGCGCCCAGGACATCGAGGAGGAGGTCTTCGGCTGCGGCGATCCGCGCACCTCCGGCAACGCCCTCTACCTGGCAGCCGTCCTCCGCCGCCTCGGTCGGCACGAGCAGGCGGCAGCCTGGGAGGAGCGCGTCGCATCGCGCCCGTCCGGCGCCGCCGCCGTACCTCGGGCGTGATCGCCGGCTACAGCGGCAGGTTGCCGTGCTTCTTGGGCGGCACGCTCTGGCGCTTGGCGGCGGTCTGGCGCAGGGCGCGCACCAGGCGCGGGCGGGTCTCGTGCGGCTCGATGATGGCGTCGACGAAGCCGCGCTCGGCGGCGACGTAGGGGTTGGAGAACTTCGCCCGGTACTCAGCCACCTTGGCGGCGCGCACCTCGGCGGCGCGCTCGCCGGCCTCCTCCAGCTCGCGGCGGTAGAGGACGTTGACCGCCCCCTCCGGCCCCATCACCGCGATCTCGGCCGTCGGGT
>CAZLBJ010000145.1:0-8008 GCA_964557755.1 uncultured Thermoanaerobaculia bacterium | reverse complement strand
GCCGCGGCGGCGCGGGCGCGGCGGTCGAGCTCGTCGAGCAGGGCGGCGTTGAGCCACAAACTCTTGCGCTCCGCCCACAGCGCCCAGGCCTGCAGCGCCAGGGTGACGAAGAAGGCCGCCGGGTGGAGCCAGGTGGCGCCGCTCGACAGCGCCTGGTTGCCGAGCCCGAGGGTGGCGAGTGCCGCCGCCGAGGCGAGCAGCAGCGGCGGCACGGCGCGGCGGCGGTGGCGGCGCGCCTCGGACATGACGCGCGGCGACGCACGCTTCTCCTCCACCTCCTTGCGCACCGCGCGGCCGGTGCCCCACAGGTAGAGGACGGTCCACAGGTGCGGCAGCACGACGAGAAGCGCCGCGGCGAGCGACAGCAGGACGTGCGAGGAGGGCTCGTCGGCCACCGGCACCAGGTAGGCGTGGGCGCCGGCGGCGACGAAGAGCAGCGTGGCGAGGGCGGAGACGGTGAAGATGGAGCGTTCGAACATCACGGCGGCGCGATTCTACCGGCTTCCGAGTGCGAGGGGACTCACCGCGGCGAGCCAGCGGCGGGCGGCGTGCTCGGGACGGAAGCGCTCGTCGAGCCGGGCGCGGCCGGCGGCGCCGCGGCGGCGCGCCTCGCCGGGGTCGGCCAGCACCTCGGCGAGGGCGGCGGCGAGCGCCGCCGGGTCCTCCGCCGGCACCAGCCAGCTGGTCTCGCCGTCGGCCACCACCTCCGGGATGCCGCTCACCCGGCTCGCCACCACCGGCACCCCGGCCTCCATCGCCTCGAGGACGACCAGCGGCATGCCCTCGTAGGTCGAGGGCACGACCAGGGCGCGGCAGGTGGAGAGCAGCGCACGGACGCGGGCGGCGTCGCAGCGGCCGAGGAAGGCGACGGCGTCGCCAAGGGCGAGCTCGGCAGCACGGGCCTCGAGGGCGGCGCGGTGCTCGCCGTCGCCGGCGACGAGGAGGCGGGCCGTGGACTCGCCGGCGGCCGAACCCCTCGACGAGAGGGAAGACAGGAGGGCAAGGGCCTCCAGCAGGACTTCCACGCCCTTGCGGATGCGCAGTCGGCCGACGAACAGCAGGGCGCCGGGACCGGGGGCAGCGGCGCCGGCCGGGGCCGGGTCGTCTCCCTTCGTCGGGCCGTTCGGCTCGTCCGACTCGAACGGCTCGGGTCCCGACGCGGGCGCGCCGAGCACCTCCCCTCCTCTCGCCGAGCCGTTCGCCTCGTCCGGGACAGCCGCTTCGGCACCAGCGATCTCCAGCCCGCCGGTGACGTTCGGCAGCACGCCGACGCCGGCGACGTCGTAGTCGCGCTCGATCTCGGCGGCGGTGACGGCGCTGGGCGCCAGCACCAGGTCGGCGAGGCGGGCGGTGCAGCGGCCCAGGAGGACCTGGAGGCGCCCCTTGCCGCGGCGGAAGCGGCGCTCGACGGCGCCGGGGCGGCCGAGGACGCGGCCGTCCGGGGCGCGCAGAGGCCGCACGGCGCGGCGCTCCTCGACGTAGCTCACCTGCAGCAGCGCCACCTGGCGCGGCCCCGGGCGCAGCCGGCGCCGCACCAGCCGCACCAGCAGCGCCGCCAGCGCGCCGTCCGACTCGTGCACCTGGACGACGTGCGGCCGGAAGCGCCGCAGCGCCCGCCACGCCGCCGGCACCACGGTCAGCGGGAACAGCACCTTCGGCCCGGCCGCGCCCTCCGGCGACGAACCGGCCGCCCCCAATCGCCTCCCGTCCGCGGCCTCACCGGCCGCACCGGAGGGTGGTGCGGCCCGCGCGCGCAACCCCTCCCGCGGCTCGACCCGCGCCCGCCTCGGCTCCGCCGCCCGCCCCAGCACCTCGACCTCGCAGCCCTCGCCGCGCAAGCCGGCGGCGAGCTGGAGCACCTGCTCGCCGACGCCGGAGACGTCGGCCGGCGGCAGCGTGTTGGCGATCAGCAGGACGCGCAGCGGCTGCGCGCCCGAGTCTCCCCCCTTCGTCGATCAGTTCGCCTCGATGCTCACCAACGCTCCCCTCAGCCCCCTCCGTACCCCTGCCACCGGTCCTCGACCAGCCGCTCCACCCGCGCCGCCAGGGCCGCGTACTCCGGATCGCGCCCCAGCCGCGGCAGCACCTCCTGGGCGTCGCGCCGCGCCTCCTCCAGCCACCGCCCGTGCCGCGCGAGGTCCGCGGCGCGCAGCGCCGGCAGCCCGGACTGCCGGGTGCCCAACAGATCCCCGGGTCCGCGGATCTCGAGGTCCGCCTCGGCGATGCGGAAGCCGTCGTTCGTCGCCGCCAGGACCTCCAGCCGCCGCCGCGCCTCGTCGCCGAGCTTGCCATGAAGCACCACGCAGCGCGACGGGCGGCGGCTGCGCCCCACCCGGCCGCGGAGCTGGTGGAGCTGGGCGAGGCCGAAGCGCTCGCCGCTCTCGATCACCATCACCGTCGCTTCCGGCACGTCGACGCCGACCTCGATCACCGTCGTCGCCACCAGCACCCGGGCGCGGCCGGCGGCGAAGTCGCCCACCACGCGGTCGCGCCCGGCGGCGTCCATGCGGCCGTGCAGGACGGCGCACGGCAGCGGCGCCAGCGCCCGCCGCACGCGCTCGGCGGTCGCCTCCACCGACGCGGCGTCGACGGCGTCGCTGTCCTCGATCAGCGGGCACACCACGAAGGCGCGGCCGTCGCCGGAGAGGAGCTCCTCGCGCAGGCGGCGGTAGACCTCGGCGCGGCGGCCCGCGGGCGCCACCTCGGTGGCCACCGGCCGCCGCCCCGGCGGCAGCTCGTCGAGCACCGACAGGGCGAGGTCGCCGTAGGCGGTGAGCGCCAGCGAGCGCGGGATCGGCGTCGCGGTCATCACCAGCACGTCGGGGCGCTCGCCCTTGGCCTGCAGCACCTGCCGCTGGACGACGCCGAAGCGGTGCTGCTCGTCGATCACCGCCAGCCCCAGCCGCGCGAAGGCGACGCCCTGCTGGATCAGCGCGTGGGTGCCGACCGCCAGGTCCACCTCCCCCGCCGCCAGCGCCGCGCGCACCGCCGGCAGCTCCGGGTTCGAGGCGGTCGCCAGGCCGAGGCGCCAGCGGCCGCCCAGCAGCACGCCGAGGCGCGCGAAGTGCTGCTCGGCGAGGAGCTCGGTGGGGGCCATGAAGGCGCCCTGGAGGCCGCTCTCCAGCGCCACCACCAGGGCGAGGGCGGCGACGATGGTCTTGCCGCTGCCGACGTCGCCCTGCAGCAGGCGCAGCATCGGGTACGGCTCGGCGAGGTCGTCGACGATCTCGCGCAGCACCCGCTTCTGGGCCGCGGTGAGGGAGAACGGCAGCACCTCGCTCGCCACGGCGCGCACGCGGTCGTCGACGGTGTAGCGGAAGCCCTGCCGCCGCCGCACCTGGCGCTCGCGCAGGCGGGCGAGGGCGAGCTGCAGCTCGAGCAGCTCGCCGTAGACCAGGCGGCGATGCTCGGGCGTGTCGCGGGCGTTGAGCGCCGCGGCGTCGGCCCCTTCCTCTGGAGCGTGGAGGCGCGCCAGCGCGGCGCCCAGCGGCGGCAGTCCGTGGCGGGCGCGCAGCGCGGCGGGCAGCGGCTCCGGCACGTCCGCCGCCGGTTCGACCGCCGCCAGCACGTCCGCCACCAGGCGGCGCAGCAGCGCCGGCCCCAGCTCGCCAGCTCCACCGTAGACCGCCACCACGCGGCCACTGTGGAGGGCGGCGGCGGCGCGCTCGCAGCTCGGGTTGAGCAGCTCCGGGGCGCCGCCCTTGCCGAGGCGCACCGTGCCGTGCAGCAGGTACTCGGCGCCCTCGTCGACCTGGGTGGCGAGGTAGGGGCGGTTGAACCAGGCGACCGGCAGCGAGGCGCTGCCGTCGTCGAGGAGGCCGCGCACCAGCGACAGGCCGCGGCGGCGCAGGCGCACCCGGGTCATGCGCGACAGGCGTCCGCGGAAGGTGGCCGTCTCGCCGGGCGCGGCGTCGGCGGCGCGCGACACCGTGGAGCGGTCCTCGTAGCGCGACGGCAGGTGGAAGAGCAGGTCGCCGACGGTGTGGAAGCCGGCGCCGGCAAGGAGGCGCGCGCGGGCCGGACCCACCCCGCGCAGGTCGCCGAGCGGCGAGGCGGGGGTCAGCCGCAACGCAGGCGCAGGTCGACCAGCCCGATGCGCAGGACGTTGCCCTCGGCGAGCTCGACGGGGACGCCGGACTCCAGCCGCCGGCCGTCGACGAAGGTGCCGTTCATCGTGCCCAAGTCCTCGGCGACGAAGAGCTTGCCGTTGCGGCGGTAGAGCTTGGCGTGGCGGCGGCTGATCGAGCGCTTGCCGTCGACCGGCGTCAGGTCGACGTCCGGGTAGATGCCGGTCACCGGGTCCTTGCGGCCGATGGTGGTCTCGGTGCCGGCGGAGAGGGCGAACTCCATGCCGGAGGGCTCGTGGCACAGCCGCTCGGGCCCCTCGGCGGCCATCGCGGCGTCGGGCATCGGGATGCCGGCCCGGGCGGCGGCGGCCTCGGCGCCGCCGGCCATGGTGCGCTCGAGGAGCTGATCGGTCTGGCGCAGCCGGCGCGACAGCTTGCGCATCATGCGCACGCCGATCTCCGGGTTGCCGCGCAGCATCTGGTCGAAGGTCGAGCCGTTGATGGCGAGCAGCGTGACGTCGGTCAGCGCCCGCGCCGTGGCCGCCCGCGGCAGCTCCTCGAGCAGCGACATCTCGCCGAAGAAGTCGCCCTTCTCGAGCACCGCGAGCTGCTTGTCCACCCCCTCGACCGACTTGAGGATCTCCACTTGGCCGGCGTGGACGATGTACATCTCGGTGCCCAGGTCGCCCTCGCGGAAGACGTCCTCGCCGGCGGCGTGGTGGTCCAGCCGGTGGCCGGCGGAACGGCCGGCGGTGGTCTTGAAGACGGCGGTCATCGGCGCTCCTCCTCGCCCAGCGACAGCGTTCCGCGCTCCGGGTCCAGGCGGCACGGCAGGCCCAGGGGCAGCGTGTGGTTCGGCGAACCGTGCCCGGCCGCCAGCCCCCAGGCGACCGGCCACGGGAACTCCGCCAAGCCCTGCCGCAGCGGCGCAACGCAGGCCGCCGGGTCGGGATGCGGGGCGTCGAGGCACCCCAGGTGGCCAAAGATCATGGCGCGGATGGCGGTCAATCTACCGGACAGCTTGAGGTGGGTCAACATGCGGTCCAGGCGGTACAGCGGCTCCGCCACGTCCTCGACGAAGACCACCGCGCCGTCGAAGTCCGGAGCGTACGGCGTGCCGAGGGTCGAGGTCAGCATGCTCAGGCAGCCGCCGAGCAGCGGGCCGCCGACCGCTGGGCGCCGGCGGTCCTCCTCGGCCAGCGACACGGGCAGCTCGCGGGGCAGCTCGCCGGCCAGCGCGGCGAGCAGCGACGCCTCCTCGCCGGCGTCGAGGCCGCGCGCCAGGTCGGCGGCCACCATCGGCCCGTGGAAGGCGACGACGCCGGTGCGGCGCACCGCTTCGAGCAGGAACGGGGTGAGGTCGGAGTAGCCGACGTAGGCGCGCGGGCGCCGCGCCACGAGCTCCCAGTCGAGGCGCGGCAGCAGGCGCAGCAGGCCGTAGCCGCCGCGCAGGAAGAGGATGGCGGCGATCTCGGGGTCGGCGGCGAGGTCGTGGAAGCCCTGCAGGCGCTCGTCGTCGCCGCCGGCGAAGAGGCCGTCGCGACGCCGCAGGTTGGCGGCCGGCACCGGCTCGAAGCCGAGGCCGGCGAGGGCGTCGAGGCCGGCCTCGAGGCGCTGGCCGTCGGCGGGCCCGGACAGCGCCGCCACCCCTACCCGGTCGCCGGGTCGCACCGGCGGCGGCAGGCGGGGAACCGGGCGGGCCGGGCTCTCGGCCTCGCCGCTCGCGGATCGTGCGCCGGCGCTCGTCATCCTTCCTCGCTGCCCCGCATGCAAGGACAAGGCCCGTAAAAACAGGGCCGGAGAGACCCCTAAGCCGAAGTCTGTTCCCCCGGCGGATGCACGCACCCGCCGGCTGGCGGTCATTCCTCTAGGACCGGCGTTGCCGCCGGCCTCCAGCGACCTACCCGGAAGCGGTCCGCCGGTCGAGACCGGCGGTGCGGGACGGGCGGCCCGCGATTCCGCTCCCCTATTTGGTCTTGCTCCGCATGGGGTTTGCCGTGCCCCCGGCCGTCACCGGCGGGGCGGTGCGCTCTTACCGCACCGTTTCACCCTTACCGCCGCGGCCGAAACCGCGGAGGCGGTCTATTCTCTGTTGCACTTTCCGTCGCGTCGCCGCGCCTCGCCGTTAGCGAGCATGCTGCCCGTCGGAGTTCGGACTTTCCTCCCGGCGGCGGCGCCCGAAAGCACCGACGCCCGGCGACCGCTCGAGTCTCTCCGGCATGGGCTGCAACGGCCGCCCGGGCAGTGAAATTTCAACGGCGAAATTCACGACCGCGGACCGAACAGCGAGGCCAGCGACCAGCGGCGGCGGCGCGCCTCGGCGTGCACCTGCTCGGCGGCGTCGGGGCGGCCGGAGAGCCGCGCCAGGCCGGCGCGGGCGTCGGGCTCGGCCGGGTTGCGCGCCAGCGCCGACTCGTAGTGGCGGCGCGCCTCGTCGAAGTTCTCCATCTCCTCGCACAGCCGCCCGAGGGCGAGCGAGATGCGGCCGTCCTCGGCCCCCAGCTCCACCGCCTTGCGGTAGCTGTCGACGGCGTGGCGCAGCCAGTTCGGGTTCTTCGCCTGGGCGCGGCCGAGCAGCACGTAGTACTCGGGCCGCGGGTGGGTGTGCACCGCCTGCTTGAGCAGCTCGACGGCGAAGTGGAAGTCCTCGGCATCGACCAGCGCCTCGGCGCGCTCGTAGTAGCTGCGCGCCAGGTTGCGCTCCTCGTCGGGCCGCGGCACCTTCGGCGGCGCGGTGGCGGCGATGCCGGCGAGGCGGCGGTCGTAGCGGCGGCGGGGCTCCGGTTGCGACAGGGTGAGGTAGGCGGCGCTGACCTGCTCGAAGAGCAGCCACAGCGGCCGCTCGCCGCCGGCGAGCTGCAGGCGCGCGGCGTGGCTTGGATGGGTGAGCCGGGCGAGGCGCTGGTAGGCCTCGTGGACCTCGGCGTCGGTGGCGGCGGCGCCGAGGCCGAGCAGCTCGTAGGCGGTGAGGCCGCCGGCGCGGCTCAGCAGGTCGGCGAGCCGCGAGCGGTGGGAGTCGGCGTCGAGCACCAGCGGGTGCGAGGCGAGCTCGCGGCCGACGCGCTCCGCGTAACGGTGCACGACGTCCGGCGACACCGGCGGCGGCGCGACGCCGGTGGCCGGCTCGTGGCGCGCCACCACCTCGCCGTCGGCGACGCGGCGCACCAGGCCGGCGGCGTGGAGGCGGGCCAGGTCGGCGAGCACGCGGGCGCGCGAGGCGGCGCTCTGGCGCAGCAGGTCGTCGAGCGAAGTGACGCGGGTCAGCCGCGACAGGAGGACGGCGGCCTGCGGGTCGAGCAGGCGCGCCGCCAGCGCCGCCGAGGCGGTGCGCCGCGGCTCCGCCATCACCTCCGCCGTGCCGCCGCCGAGCTGCGCCAGCAGGGTGTCGGGGTCGCCGGCCGCCGCCCACTCCATGAGCAGCAGCACGGTGGGCAGCGGCCCCACCAGCACCTCGCCGTCCACCTCGCGCGGCACCAGGCGCGCCTCGCCCTGGCGCGACCAGGAGACGAGGAGGAAAGCGATGCGCGCCATCAACGCCCGCAATTGGGCGGCGCCGCCGTGCGCCGCGGCGGCGTCGCCGGGCTCGGCCAGCGCCTCGAGCACCGGCGCCAGGGTGCCGGCCAGCGGGTGGTCCGGGGTCAGGTGCAGCTCGCCGTCGACGAAGACCAGGCGCCGCCGCCCCTCCGGCAGCCGCACCTCCAGCAGGCCGCTCAGCCCCTCGGCGTGGATGCGCCGCACGAGGTCCACCAACCCGGCGGCGCGGGCGGCGGCACCCGGCTCGCGGGCGTCGTCGGCGGGGCTGGTGCTGTGGGGTTCCACGACGGGAGGGTCCCTCCGGGAGGACGGCGGAGATCGGTGCGGGTCGCTGGAGCTGAAGTGCTGGTGCTCATTCTATCCGCCGCACCACCAGCAGCGCGAGGTCGTCGTGCGCCGCGGCGCCG
>CAZLBJ010000144.1:0-2715 GCA_964557755.1 uncultured Thermoanaerobaculia bacterium | reverse complement strand
CTGTTCTACGACGTCGACACCTTCGGAGGCCAGAGCGGCGCGCCGGTCTGGATCTACGAGGACGAGGGGGCTTCGCCACTCGCCGTCGGCATCCACGCCTACGGCACGGGGGGCACCCCCTCCTCGTTCGGCATCACCGCCAACTCGGCGCCACGGATCATTCCGGAGGTCCTCCAGCAGATCAAGCAGTGGATCGCCGAGGACGATCCGGCCGGATCGTCGTAAGCTCGGCGAATGGCGGTGCGCAGCGGGCGTGTGGTGGACGCCGAGGGCCGCCCCGTCGAGGGGGCGTTGGTGAGCGTCGCGCAGAGCGAGGGGCCGGTCCCCGAGATCGCGCTACGCACCGGTCCCGACGGCCGCTTCGCCTTCCCCCTGCCCCCGGGCCGTGCCCGCCTGCGTGCTGACACGCCCGACGGCGGGGTGGGCAGCCTCGAAGTGAGCGGCGACGAGGGCAGCGACGAAGAGATCTTGCTGCGCGTCGGACCGCGGGAGTAGCCGCCGCACGCAGGGGCCGAGCGGGAGACGCGGCCCGGCGCCTGGTCAGGCCGGCAGCCCGACCGTCACCTGCAGCGCCTCCGGGCGCAGGTGGCGGCGGACGGCGGCGTGGACGTCGGCGCGGCCGAGGCGGGCGAGGCGCTGCTCGCGCCAGCCGGGGCGGTCGAGCGGCAGGCCGACGTGCTCGGCGCGGACGATCAGGTCGGCAAGCTGGCGCGCCGTCTCGCGGCGGAAGGGCTCGCGGCCGGCGAGGTAGGCGCGGGCGTCGGCCACCTCCTCGTCGCTCGGCCCCTCGTCGACGAAGCGGGCGAGCTCCTCGCGCAGGCCGCGCTCCGCCTGCTCCACCGTCGCAGCCGAGGTGCCGACGTAGAGCACCAGCCGGCCCGGGTCGATGCCGGCACCGGCGACGGTAGCGGCGGACGCCGTGTAGGCGAGGCCCTCGCGCTCGCGGATGCGCTCCGGGATGCGGCCGGTGAGCCCCGAACCGGCGCCGAGGACGACGCCGGCCAGCGCCAGGGCGTCGTAGTCGTCGTCGGCGCGCGGCACGGTGAGGTGGCCGGCGTAGAGGTGCGCCTGCCCGGCCTCGTCGTCCTCGGCCGGCGGCAGGGCGACGGTGCGGTGGCCGTCGGCCGCGCCCAGCGGCGGCGGCGGCTCCGGCGGCGGCGCCGCGGCGGCCGGCAGCGCCGAGAACAGGCCTGCCGCCCGCGCCTCCACCGCCGCCGGGTCGACGTCGCCGGCGACCACCACCGTAAGCCCGCGCGCCAGGGTGGCGAGGTGGAAGGCGGCGCAGTCGGCGGGGGTTAGCGCCGCCAGGGATTCCGCGGAGCCGTGCAACGGCCGGCTGCGCGGGTGCGGCGCGTAGAGCTGGTCGAGGAAGCCCCAGGCGGTGCGCACGTCGGGCTGGTCGGCCAGGCTGTCGAGCTCCGCCGCCGCCTGCCGCGCCACCCAGGCGCAGCGCTCGTCGGCGAACGCCGGCTCGAAGATCAGCTCGGCGGCGAGCTCCAGCGCCTCCTCCCAGTCGCCGGCCAGGGCGTCGAGCGACAGCCCGTGCGTCTCGAAGCTGCCGCCGGTGTGGAGCAGCATGCCGCGCGCCTCGACGCGGTCGGCCAGCTCGCGGTGGTCGCGGCGCAGGCTGCCTTCGGCGAGGAGACGCCCGGTGACCAGGGCGCGTCCCGGCGTCTGCTCGACCCGGGCGCCGCCGAAGACCGACACGCGCACCGCCACCACCGCCACCCCGGGGGCGCGCTCGACGCGCAGCCGCAGCGCCGCCGGCGCCGCGGTGGCCGCCGCGCCCGCCGTCACTCCTCCTCCTCGTCGTTCTCGTCGCCGCCGGGGCGCGGCAGCGACCAGCCGACCACGGCGCCGCACGGGTCGAGGTAGCAGCGGGCGGCGCCGGCCACCGTCTCGGCGTCCGCCGCCAGGCAGCGCTCGAGGTCCTGCGCCGGCTGCTCGAGGTCGCCGAACATGGCGAGCGCGAAGCCGGCGGCGAGCGCCTGCTGGTAGACCCGCTCGTGGCCCATCACCCAGTCGGCGAGGGTGACCCGCCGCGCCCGCTCGAGCTCGGCGGCGTCCGGCGGCCGCGCGGCGAGGGCCTCGAGCTCGGAGAGCACCAGCACCTCCACGCGCGCCGAGTCGACGCCGGGCACCAGCTCGGCGGCGACGGTGAAGCTGCCGGGCTCGACGGTCTCCGCGAGGTCGGCGTTGACCCACACGCAGAGCTGCTCCTCGTCGACCAGGCGGCGGTGCAGGCGGCTGGCGCGGCCGGAGCCGAGCACCACCGTGGCGATGCGCAGCGCCGCGTGGTCGGCGTGGCCGACGGCGGGCGCCGGCAGCGCCGCCAGCAGGCGCGCCACCTCGCCCTTGTGCTGCACCACGCGGCCGGGCGCGGCGGGCAGCGCGGGCGCCGCGGCGACGTCGGGCGCGGTGGGCGCGGTGGGCGCGCCGCGGCGGGCGACGGCGGCGAAGCGCTCCGCCACCGCCTCGACCGCCTCCGGCCCGATGTCGCCGGCGACCACCAGCACGGCGTTTCCGGGGCGGTAGAAGCGGCGGTGGAAGTCGGCCAGCTCCGCGCGGCCGGTGTTCGTCAGCTCCGCCGGCGTGCCGAGCACCGGCCGGCCGTAGGGATGGCCCGGGAAGCGCGCCGCCTGCACCCGCTGGTCGAGCGAGTCCCACGGCTCGGCGTCGTACATGGCGATCTCTTCGAGGATCACCCGCCGCTCG
>CAZLBJ010000143.1:0-5008 GCA_964557755.1 uncultured Thermoanaerobaculia bacterium | reverse complement strand
GGCGCCGGCCGCGCCGGCCGCGCCGTCGAAGGTGCCGGCCCAGGCGCCGCTGACGGCGAGCGCCGCCGGCGGCGCCAGCGCCGCCAGGGCGCGCGGCAGCGGCAGCAGCGCGGCGAGCGCCGGCTCCGCCGCCGGCTCCTCCACCGGCTCCTCCACCGGCTCGGCGCTCTCCTCCGGGGTCTCCATGGCCCCTGAGCCTATCGCCGCGCCGGCGGCCGCCGGCCGCGGGGTGCGATATCCTCTCCGCGTCGGGCGCCGCCCCGACCGCCCGCCGGGCCACTTCTGGACCACCACTTCCGTACACTCCCGAGGAGCTTGCCGCCATGACCGTGGACACCCTGAGCGAGGCCCGCAGCGTGCTCGCCGCGCTGGGCATCGAGGACGAGAATTCCGGCGTCTTCGCCGGCTCCTGGCTGCCGGCGCACGGCCCGCGCATCGAGTCGGTCAACCCCGCCACCGGCGAGCCGCTGGCCGCCGTCACCATGGCCACCGAGGAGGACTACGAGGAGGTCGCCCGCGTCACCCACGAGGCATACCTCGAGTGGCGCACCTGGACGGCGCCGGCGCGCGGCGAGGTGGTGCGCCAGCTCGGCGGGGAGCTGCGCGCGCACAAGGACGAGCTCGGCCGCCTGGTCACCCTGGAGGTGGGCAAGATCCTCTCCGAGGGGCTCGGCGAGGTGCAGGAGATGATCGACATGGCCGACCTGGCGGTGGGCATGTCGCGGCAGCTCTACGGCAAGACGATGCACTCCGAGCGGCCGCTGCACCGCATGTACGAGCAGTGGCACCCGCTGGGGCCGGTGGGCATCATCACCGCCTTCAACTTCCCGGTCGCGGTGTGGGCGTGGAACGCCACCGTCGCCGCCGTGTGCGGCGACTCGATGGTGTGGAAGCCGTCGGAGGAGGCGCCGCTGACCGCCGTGGCGGTGACCCGCATCGCCCAGCGCGTGCTGGAGGCCAACGGCGCGCCGCCGATCTTCAACCTGCTGGTGGCGGGCAGGAGCGGTGCGGCGGAGCGGCTGGTCGACGACCGCCGCTTCCCCCTCATCTCGGCCACCGGCTCGATCCCGATGGGGCGCACGGTCGGCCAGCGGGTGGCGGCGCGGCTGGGGCGGTCGCTGCTCGAGCTCGGCGGCAACAACGGCATCGTGGTGATGGACGACGCCGACCTCGACCTGGCGGTGCGCGCCGTCCTCTTCGCCGCCGCCGGCACCGCCGGCCAGCGCTGCACGACCAACCGGCGCCTCTTCCTGCAGCGCGGCATCGCCGGCGAGATGACCGACCGGCTGGTGAAGGCGTTCGGCTCGATCCGCCCCGGCGACCCGCTGGCGCCGGGCACCCTGCTCGGGCCGCTGATCCACCGCCGCGCCGTAGAGGGCTACCAGCGGGCGCTCGTGACCGTCCGCGAGCAGGGCGGCGAAGTGCTCTGCGGCGGCCACGTCATCGACCGCCCGGGCTTCTACGTCGAGCCCACCGTGGTGCGGGCCACCGCCGACATGCCGATCACCTGCGAGGAGACCTTCGCGCCGATCCTCTACCTGCTCGAGTTCGACACCCTGGACGAGGCGATCGAGCGCCACAACGCGGTCCCCCAGGGCCTGTCCTCGGCGATCTTCACCCTCAACCTGCGCCACGCCGAACGCTTCCTCTCCGCCACCGGCTCCGACTGCGGCATCGCCAACGTCAACATCGGCACGTCCGGCGCCGAGATCGGCGGCGCCTTCGGCGGCGAGAAGGAGACCGGCGGCGGCCGCGAGGCCGGCTCCGACGCCTGGAAGGCCTACATGCGGCGGCAGACCTGCACCCTCAACTGGGGCGAGGAGCTGCCGCTGGCGCAGGGCGTGGAGTTCGACGTCGGGTAGCACGCGGACCGGGTACTCGATGATGAGACGTACGCCGCCGGCCGCCGCCCTGCTGCTGGCCACGCTGCTGCTCGCCGCCTGCTTCGAGAATCCGGTCGAGGAGACCCTCCGCCTCGAGCTCGAGCCGCACGGCGTCGTCGAGGCGACGGCGGTCGTCCGCATCGCCCCGCACCACCTCGACTCCGGCAACCCGCACCTGGCGCGCCGCCTGCGCCGGCAGCAGCAGGCGATGGCGCAGGGCTGGGACGCCTGGCCGGCGCGCTTCGCCGCCGCCGAGCCGTGGGACGAGGCGATCACCTTCCGCCGCCAGCAGGGCGAGCTGCTGGCGGTCGAGCGCAGCGCCCTGCTCGGTGCGCCGGACGCCGTGGAGCGCTTCTTCGCCGACCGCATGACGGCGACCTACACCTGGGACGAGGAGGCGGGGCGCGGCGAGCTGGTGCTCTACCCCACCGTCGGCGGCCCGGCGACCGGCGCCGAGCGCCAGCAGGTCGAGCGCGCGCTCGGCGGCTGGAGCGACGCCGTCGCCGCCTACCTGGCGGCGGCCGGCGCCCTCTACCGCCACCTCGACGAGGCCCCGGACCAGGCACGGCCCGCCTTCCAGGTGCTGTTCGCCGACCTGCTGCCGAGCGAGGAGGCGGCGGCCGCCGAGGCGCGGCTCTCCGCGGACGAGCGCCGCCTGGTGGCGGCGGTCGACGGCGCGATGGCGGCGGTGCTCGACGTCCGCCTGGTGCCCGAGCACGACGCCTTCACCCTCGACGAGCTCTCCCGCCGCGTCCACGACCCCTTCCCCGGCCGCCTCACCGTCGCCGTCCAGGGCGAGGTGACGGAGGCCGAGGGCTTCGTCGCGTCCGGCGGCGAGTGGATCGTCCCCGGCCTCGACCTGTGGAGCGCCTTCACCGCCCTCGAGGGCCGCTGGCTCGCCCCCGACCCCGCCACCGCCTACCTCGAGACCAGCCTCGCCGCCAGCCGTTTCGACCTCGACGCCTGGCTCCCCCGCGAGCGCCGCACGGCGGATGCGCCGGACGCCGCGGAGGTCCGCGACGCCCTGCAGGCCGGCCTGCGCCCGGCGCCGGTCTATCGGCTGGCGTGGCGGGTCGACGACTGACCGGCGCCGGGTGCGCGGCAGGCGGGCTAGAATGCCGTGCATGCGCGAGAACCGTCCGCCCCTGCCCCGCCGCCCGCCCATCCTGCCCATCCTCGCCGCCGCCCTCCTCGCCACTGGCCTGCTCCCCGTCGCCGCCGCCGCTCAGCCCTCCGACGCCGTCGTCGGCATCTGGCTCACCGAGCCCGGCGAGCAGGGGGGGCGGGCGAAGGTGGAGGTGCAGGAGCAGGACGGCGTCTTCGTCGGCCGCATCGTCTGGCTGGAGGAGCCGAGCTTCCCCTCCGGCGAGCACGCCGGCGAGCCGAAGATCGACCTCGAGAACCCGGACCCGGCGCAGCGCGACCGGGAGATCCTCGGCCTCACCATCCTGCGCGGCTTCACCTACGCCGGCGACGGCACGTGGAGCGGCGGCACCATCTACGACCCCGCCAACGGCAAGACCTACAAGGCGAAGATGACCCTGTCGGGCGCCGGCGACGACACCCTCGACGTCCGCGGCTACGTCGGCATCTCCCTTTTCGGCCGCACCTCCACCTGGAAGCGGGTCGAGGGCTAGGAGCGGCGGCGGATCAGGCCGCCGCCAGGCGCTCGCGCAGCCAGGCCGGGAACTGGTGCCACGGCAGGGCCAGATGGCCGTTCGGCAGTGGCCGCGGCTCGGGCACGCGGCAGACGAGGAGCCCGCGCGCCGCCGCCTTCGCACCCGCCGCCTGGCGGAAGCGGTCGAGCGGACGGGCATGGCGGCCGGTGGGCGTCCCGGTGGACTTGATCTCCACCGGCAGCAGCTCGCCGCCGAGCAACACCAGCAGGTCGACCTCCAAGCCGTCGTGGGAGCGCCAGAAGAAAAGCTCCGGCCGCAGGCCGCCGTGGGTGAAGACCTTCACCGCCTCGCCGACCACGAGGCCCTCGAACAGCGCGCCTCCCATGGCGCCGGCCAGGGCCGCCTCGGCGCTCGGCTGGCGGGTGAGCGTGCAGGCGAGGCCGGGATCGAGCAGGTAGAGCTTCGGCGAGCGCACCACCCGCTTGCCGAAGCTCTCGAAGTACGGCGGCAGCAGCCACACCAGGTAGGCGGCCTCCAGCGCTCCCGTCCACGACTTGACCGTCGGCTGCGAAACCCCCGCCTCCCGCGACAGCGCCGCCATGTTGAGCTCCTGGGCGTGGCGCGCCGCGCACAGCGAAACGAAGGTCTCGAAGGTCCGCAGGTCCTGCACGTTGTGGAGCTGGCGGACGTCGCGCTCGACGTAGGTGGCGACGTAGGAGCGCATCCACAGGTCGCGGGCCTCGGGACGGAGCCGGGGCTCGGGATAGCTGCCGTACCAAATCGCCTGCTCCGCGTCGCCGCGCCGGTCGGCGGGAATCTCGTCGAGCCCGAGCGGCAGCAGCTCGAGGATGGCGATCCGTCCGGCCAGCGACTCGGTGACGCTCGCCATCAGGCCGAACTGCTGCGAGCCGGTGAGCAGCCAGCGGCCCGCCGCCGCCGAGCCGGACTGCCGCTGCCGGTCGATGCGCATCTTGAGGTACTGGAACAGCTCGGGGACGTACTGCACCTCGTCGAGGATCGCCCGCCGCCCCTCGAAGCGGTCCAGGAAGCCCTCGGGATCGGAGCGGACGAACTCGCGCTCCAGCGGGTCGTCGAAGGTGACGTAGACGCTCTCGGTTCCCAGCTCCCGGCGCAGCAGCGTCGTCTTCCCCGACTGCCGCGGGCCGGTGACCAGGACCGCCGGGAACAACTCCATCGCCTCCACGATGGGCGCCAGCAGCCGGCGGGGCAGGTAGTCCATGACTGACAAAACTAAAATCGAATCTTGAAATTGTCAAGATTGCCGCCGGAGTAAGATCCACCCATGCCGACCCCCAAGGTCCAGATCCTGGTCTGCGCCACCGCGCGGGCACCGGGCGCCAGCAAGCCGAGCTGCGGGCCGCGGGGAGGCGACGAGCTGTACCGGCGGTTCAAGGACCGGATCAAGGAGCTGGGGGTGCGCGACGAGGTGATCGTCACCCGCACCGGGTGCCTCAAGCACTGCTCGCAGGGCATCACGGTGGGGGT
>CAZLBJ010000142.1:0-13844 GCA_964557755.1 uncultured Thermoanaerobaculia bacterium | reverse complement strand
GAACAGGCGCTCGAGAAGGCCGATCGGGGCGCCCGCCAGCAGGTCCGGCCAGGCACCGGCGAGGAGCTCGTCCTGCTCCCGCCGCTCCGCCGCCTCGAGGACGTGCTCGAGGGCGCGCACCGGGCGGCCGGCGGCGCGCTCGGCGCGGCCGAGGCGCAGCGCCAGGTCGCGCCGCCGCGCCAGCGGCCAGCGCCCCTCCCGCTCGCGTGCCAGGAAGCCGCGCAGCAGCGCCGGCAGGCGCGGGCCGCCCTCCTCCTCGACCGCCAGGCCCCACACCTCGACCAGCCCGCGCCGCAGCTCGTGCTCGGCGGGCTCGAGCACCTCGTCCCACAGCTCGCCGCCCAGCCCCTCGCCGGCGGACAGCGCCACCAGCAGCTCGCGCTCGGCGGGCGACAGCAGGGCGAGCACCTCGTGGCGCAGGAAGGAGACCACCGCCGGCAAGGCCGCCAGGGCGTCGGCGTCGACCGAGCCGCCGGCCTCCGCCGCCGCCTCCGCCGCCAGGCGCAGCGGCCGGTACCAACCGTCGGTGGCGGCGAGCAGGCGGTCGACCAGCGCCTCGGCCGGGGCGGCGCCGGTCACCGCGCGCCACAGCTCGGCGAGCTCGCCGGCGTCGAGCAGCATCTCCTGCGGCAGCACGTAGGAGCAGGCCAGCGGGCCGGGCGGACGCCGGCGCGGCGCCGCGAACACCAGCCGCTGGCCGGGCGCCAGCAGTCGGGCGATGGTGCCGGCGCTCTCCGGCGAGGCGGCGGGCAGCGACGGCACCGCCGGCAGCACCAGCCAGCGGGCGCCGCCCTCGAAGGCGGCCTCGACGGCGCGCCGCAGCGACGCCTCGTCGCCCAGCGCGTCGAGCGACAGCGGCTGGCCGAAGCGGGCGTCCTCGGTGAGGGTGTCGAGCACCGCCTGCTGGCCGGCGCCCTGCCACGCCCAGAGCTGCACCAGCGGGCCGTCGAGCGCCCGCACCCGCTCGGTCAGGCGCTCGACGTGGGGAGGGCGGAGGGAGGGGGCCTTCACGCCTCTTCGAGACGGGCGCGGACCAGCTTCATGTCCTCCCAGGTGGGGCGCTTCCAGGAGGCGTTGCGCAGCAGCGCGGCGGGGTGGTAGGTGGCGCGCACGGCGACGCCGCGCACGCTGTGCCAGCGGCCGCGCAGGCGCGACAGCGGCAGCTCGCTGTCGAGCAGCGTCTGCGCCGCCACCCGCCCGAGGGCGACGATCGCCCGCGGCCGCACGAGGTCGATCTGCCGCTCGAGGTAGCCGCGGCAGGCCGCCACCTCGTCGGGCAGCGGATCGCGGTTGCCCGGCGGCCGGCACTTGACGATGTTGGCGATGTAGACCTGGTCGCGGCCGAGGCCGATGGACTCGACGATCTTGGTCAGCAGCTCGCCGGCCGGACCGACGAAGGGCAGCCCCTGGCGGTCCTCCTCGGCCCCCGGGCCCTCGCCGATGAACATCAGGTCGGCGTCGGGGTTGCCGGAGCCGAAGACCACGTTCTGGCGCCCGGCCGCCAGGCCGCAGCGCTCGCAGGCGGCGCAGAAGGCCGCCAGATCCTGGAGCGAGCGGTACTCCTCCCAGCCGCTCGGCGGCGCGCCGAAGAGGCCGTCGTGGGGGTCGAGCGCGGCGACGGCGGGGCCGGGTGGCGGGGCTGCCGCGGAGGCCGCGGCGGTGGCGGATCTGGCGGGTCTGGCGGCTGCGGAGGGCGGCGGTGCGGTCTCGGCGGGCCGGGCGCCGGCGGCGGCGCCCGGCGGCAGGTAGAGGTCGCCGTAGCCGATCTCCTCCAGGTACCGGAGGATCGGCGCCAAGTCCTCGCGCCGCCCCTCGCTCAGTGGACCTCCTCCTCCTCGGGGGAAGCCGCCCCGGCCGCCTCCGGCATCACCATCTCTTCGAGGGTCGGCGACGGGCCGTAGCCCCACTCGACGCGGTCCTCGGTGACCTCGCGCATGGCGATGGTGGTCTGCTTGCCAGACGTCACCTCGACCTTCGAGCGTGCGCCGCGCATGAGCTGCTCGGCGCGCGCCGAGGAGAGGAGGACGTAGCGGAATTTGCTGTCGATGCGGTCGGGGAACTTCTGTTCCATGGAAACGGCTCTCCTGTGTGGCGATGTACCGGAACCGTCGTTCAGACGGCGTCGGGCGGATGGGCGGCGGCGGTGGCCAGGCGTTCCGGTGCGGACCTCTCGAAGCTCGCCACCACCGCTTCGATCTCGTCCCGCACGCGCTCGGTGCGCTGGCGCTTGGCGAGGACGATGGACGCCAGCGCCTCCCTGGCGTGGGCGGCGTCCCGGTTGACGATAACATACTTGTACCGCGAGAAACGCCTGATCTCCGAGAGGGATACGGCCAGCCTGCGCGCGATCTCCTCCTCGTCGTCGAGGCCGCGCCGGTGCAGGCGCTGGCGCAGCGAGGCGTAGCTCGGCGGCATGATGAAGATGCTGTGCGCCTCGGGGTGCTCGGCCATCACCCGCTCGGCCCCCTGGACGTCGATGTCCATCAGCACGTCGACGCCCTGCGCCAGGCGCGGCAGCACCTCGCGATTGGAGGTGCCGTAGTAGTTGTTGTGCACCTCGGCCCACTCGAGGAACTCGTCGCGCGCCATCATGCCGCGGAAGGCGTCACGGTCGACGAAGTAGTAGTCCTCGCCGTCGGTCTCGCGGCGGCGGGGGGCGCGGGTGGTGTGGGAAACCGAGAAGTGCAGGTTGCCGGCCGCCCGGCTGCCGCCCTCGAGCAGGCTCCGGATCAGGGTCGTCTTGCCGGTGCCGGAGGGTGCCGAGAGGATGAACAGCTCACCGCGCGCCATGGGAGGGCGATGCTAGCACGCGGTCCAGGCGCTGGACGGCGGCTTCCGCGGCCTGGAATCCTCAGAACAACGCGGTGAACGAGACGGCCACGAAGTCGCCGCCTTGGAAGTCCTCGCCCTGGCCGGCGGTGAGCTCCATCCAGCGCTTCTCGGTGGCGTAGCGGAGCTGCAGCCGGCTGCGGTCGCTCTCCAGGTGCTGGCTCCAGCCGAGCTCCCAGCGCGACCAGAAGGAGTCGTTGCCGGGGTTGTAGCCGAAGTCGAGGCCGACCTTGGAGTCGTCGAGGTCGACGCCGAGCTGCGGCGAGATCTCGAAGGCGCCCATGCCGTGGCGGCGCGCCTGGCGGCCGCCGAGGTCGGGCGCCGCGGCGGCGGCCTTCGGCACCTCGGGCGCGCTGCCGTCGCGGTCGAAGAAGTTCTTCACCCGGATGCGCAGGCGGTCCTCCATCGCCTCCCAGCCCACCTGCTGCTTGACGTAGTCGCGCAGCGCTTCCTTGGCCGCCTGCTGCACTACGTCGCGGCTGTCGTCGAACAGGTAGAGGTCATCCTGGAGGTAGCGGTCGGCGACCCGGCCGGTGCGGTCCACCCACGAGCGCACCGCCACCAGGTGACGCAGGTCGTGCTTGTCGAGCAGGTTCTCGACGGCCGCCTCGCGGCGCAGCTCGTCCTGGAGCCGTCCGAGGTCCGGATGCTCGTGCTCGGGCACCGGCACGCGGGTGGCGCCCTCGATCGGGCGCGGCGCCGGCTGCGGCACCAGGCCGTGCTTGTAGCGCTGGGCTTCGGCCGGGGCGGCGGCGCCCAGCAGCAGGGCGAGGGCGGCGCAGCAGGTCCACCTGGCGAGGGTACGGGTCCTGGTGTCGGAGCTCTGGTTGTCCGGGATGTTCGTCAAGGGTGGGCTCCTGGCTCGTGGTGTCGGTACACCTCTCCTGTGTCGGCGAAGGACCCTCCTTCGGACCGCCTCGCCGGCGTCCTCTGCGACGACCTGCGACCTCTGGGTCGCCGCCGCCTTGTGGCTTCGTATAGGGGTTACATCAAGACCCGTGCCAACTTCGCGGCACGGGGGTGGGGAGGCCGCGGAACGGCCCGCCTACTCGACGTTCTGGACCTGCTCGCGGAGCTGTTCGCAGAGCACCTTGCCGTCGAGGACCAGGCGGGTCATGGCGGCGTTGCGGCATTTCGAGCCCAGCGTGTTGAGCTCGCGGAGGACCTCCTGGGTGAGGAAGTCGAGGCGCTTGCCGACGGCGCCGGCGCTGTCGAGCAGGTGGCGGAAGTGGTCGAGGTGGGCGGCGAGGCGGTCGAGCTCCTCGGAGACGTCGGCGCGCTCGGCCAGCATCGCCACCTCCTGCTCGAGGCGGCCGGGGTCGAGGCGCACCGGCTCGCCGCCGCGGGCGACGTTCTCCACCAGCTCCTGGACGCGGCCGCGCATCGCCTCCGCCGCCTCCTGCCGCGTCGTCGCGGCGAGGCCGGCGAGCTCGCCGACCACCGCCGCCAGCTCGCCGGCACGCTCGGCGAGCATCAGCGCCAGCTTCTCGCCCTCGTGGCGGCGCGAGGCGACGATCTGCTCGAGCGCCTCGCGCGCCACCTCGAGCAGCAGCGCGTGGTCGTCGTCCTCCCAGCGGTCGGCGGCGACGCGCACGGCGAGCGCCTCGGGCAGGCGCAGCAGGTCGCCGGCGGTGAGCTTCTCGGCGATCAGGCCGCCCTCGACCAGCGCCTCGACGGCGGCGTGCGCCGCCTGCACGACGTCGCGGCGCACCTCCACCGTCACCGCGCGCTCGCCCACCGAGTGGACGTCCACCGAGGCGTCGACGCGGCCGCGCGACAGCTCGGTCTCCAGCAGCTCGCGCAGCGCCGGCTCGCTGCCGCGGTAGGCGTCGTCGAGGCGCAGCTTGATCTCCAGGAAGCGGTGGTTGACCGAGCGCAGGGTCACCGTCACCGCGTGCTGCGCGTTGGAGTCGCTCGCCTGGCCGAAGCCGGTCATGCTCCTCATCGGCGTCGCGTCCCTCAGGTTTTGAACTGGAGGTCGTGGAGGCGTTTGTAGCTGCCGCCGAGCGCCATCAGCTCGGCGTGGCTGCCGGCCTCGACGATGCGGCCGCGCTCCAGCACCACGATGCGGTCGGCGCGCTGCACGGTCGACAGGCGGTGGGCGATGACCAGCGTGGTGCGCCCCTGCATCAGGTTGTAGAGCGCCTTCTGCACCAGCGCCTCGGACTCGGTGTCGAGGTGCGAGGTGGCCTCGTCGAGGATCAGGATGGGGGCGTTCTTGAGCAGCGCGCGGGCGATCGCCAGGCGCTGGCGCTGGCCGCCGGAGAGCTTGAGGCCCGACTCGCCGATGCGCGTGTCGTAGCCGTCGGGCAGGCGCATCACGAAGTCGTCCGCGTAGGCCGCCGCCGCCGCTTCGCGCACCCGCTCGATCGGCAGGTCGGCGCGGCCGTAGGCGATGTTGGCGCGCACCGTGTCGTCGAACAGCACCGTGTCCTGGGTGACGACGCCGATCAGCGAGCGCAGGCTGGCGAGCTTCATGTCGCGCACGTCGATGCCGTCGATGGCGAGGCGCCCCTCGACTGGGTCGAAGAAGCGCGGCAGGAGGTTGACCAGCGTCGACTTGCCGGCGCCCGAGGGGCCGACCAGGGCGACGATCTCGCCGCTCTCGATCTCCAGGTCGACGTCGTCGAGCACGGGCTGGTCCTCGTAGGCGAAGGAGACGTGGTCGAAGCGGATGCCCTGCGTCACGGTGTCGAGGTGGCGGTCGCCCTGGCGGTCGCGCACCTCGTTGGGTACCTCCATGATGCCCTGCACGCGCTGTACCGCCGCCCCGGCCTCCTGCAGGATCAGGTTGACCTTGTTGAGCTTGCGGATCGGGTCGTAGAGCATCAGCAGGGTGGTGAGGAACTTGATCAGCTCCGCGGGGGTGAGCTCGGCGGCGCGGATGGCGCGGCCGGCGTAGACCAGCAGCAGCGCCCCCCCCACCACCGCCAGCGACTCGACCACCGGGCTCGACAGGTGGGCGAGGCGCTGGGCGCGCAGGTTGACCCGCAGGTGGCGCGCCGTCGCTCTCCTGAAGCGGCCGTGCTCGAAGTCCTCCATGCCGAACGCCTTGACCACCCGATGGCCGCGCACCGCCTCGGTCATTAGCGACGCCAGGTCGGCCATGCGCTCCTGGCTGCGGTGGCTGGTGCGCCGCATCCCCTTGCCGAAGCGCACGATGGGCACCAGCAGAACCGGCGCCGCGATCAGCGACAGCAGCGCCAGCTCGAAGTGCGTCGACAGCAGCATGGCGAGCAGGAAGACGAGGGTGATCGACTGCTGCACGAGATCGAGCAGCCGGTTCGACACCGCGCTCTGCATCAGCGCCACGTCGTTGACCACCCGCGCCACCAGCTCGCCCGACGGGTGCTCGGCGTAGAAGCGGCTCGACTGCTCGAGGATCTGCCGGTAGAGGGCGTTGCGGATGTCGGTGGTGACGCCGAGGCCGATGTGCTGGAAGGCGTAGCCGGACAGGAAGTCGGCCAGCGAGCGCGTCAGGAAGACGACGACGAAGAGGAGCGGCACGAAGTAGACGACCTCGTCGGCGTCGACGCCGAGGCGACGCTTGAGCGACTCGTAGCCGCGGTCGAGGTGGGCGGAGACGTCGAAGTCCTCGCGCAGCTCGTCGACGACGGTCGCCGGCGGCCCCTCCCCGGCCCCGGCGCCGTCCTCGGCCGCGTCCCCGTTCTCCTCCGCCGCTTCGCGCGTCGAGGCGAGCCCCATCATCCCGGGCACCTGGTCGCCGGCGAGCAGCACCTCGCCGAAGATCGGCTCGATCAGCGCCACCATCGACACGGTGGCGGCCGCGAAGGCGAGCACGGCGACGGCGGCGAGGCCGGCCCAGGCTGCGTAGCGGCGCACGTAGCGCCACAGGAAGGCGACCATCCTCACGGCGCCTCCTCCGGGCCGACGGCGGCGAGCGGCCGGGGCGCGTCCGGCGACGGCGCCGCGAGCGACGACGCCGGGCGGCCGAGCAGCCGCGCCGCCACCTCGCGCGCCGCGCGGGCGCTGCCGCCGCCCTCGCCCAACCGGCCGCGCACCTCGGCGAAGTCGGCGCGCATGCGGCGCACCCGCTCGCGGTCGCCGAGCAGCGCCGCCGCCTCGCGCGCCACCATCTCCGGCGCGGCGCCCTTCTGCACCAGCTCGGGCACCGCGCCGCGGCCGAGCACCAGGTTGACCAGCGAGATGTGCGGCAGGCGCACCAGCAACCGCGCCGCCAGGTAGGTCCAGCCGGCCAGCCGGTAGAGCACCAGCATCGGCGTGCCGAGCAGCGCCACCTCCAGCGTGGCGGTGCCGGAGGCGCACAGCGTGAGGTGGGAATCGGCGATGGCGGCGAAGCGGTCGCGCTCGGAGATGCGCACCGGCAGGCCGGACCGCGCCACCGCCTCCTCGACCATCGCCCGCGGGATGCTCGGCGCCTGGATCAGGCGCACGAAGATCGGCAGCTTCTTCGACAGCCGCTCGACCGCCTCGAGCATGGTGGGCAGCAGCGCCTCGACCTCGCTCGGGCGCGAGCCGGGCAGCAGCGCCACCTGGTACGGCTCGTCGCGGCCGGGGCGGGGCGCCTGCGTGGAGACGTCCAGGGCGCGGTCCCAGACGTGCGGCAGCCGCGGCACCTCGTCGACCAGCGGGTGGCCGACGTGGGTGACCTCGACGCCGTGGCCGGCGTAGAAGTCGACCTCGAAGGGGAACAGCACCAGCATCTGGTCCACCGTCTCGGCGATCTGCTTGACGCGGCCGCGCCGCCAGGCCCACACCTGCGGGCTGATGTAGTAGACGACCTCGACGCCGCGCCGCGCGAGCTCCTTCGCCAGGCGCAGGTTGAACTCCGGGAAGTCGACGAGGACCGCCACCGCCGGCCGCCGCCGCTCGACCTCGGCGAGCAGCAGGGCGAAGATCTCGCGCGCCCGCGGCAGCACCTTGAGCGCCTCGGTGAGGCCGACGACCGAGATCTCGGAGCTGTCGGCGACGCGGTCGAGGCCGGCGGCCACCATCTCGTCGCCGCCCATGCCGAAGGGCGCGACGTCCGGCACCAGCTCGCGCAGGCGGGAGAGGAGGCGCGCCGCGTGCAGGTCGCCCGAGGCCTCGCCGGCGGCGATGAGCAGCGGCCGCGTCACGGCGCGTCGGTGGCCGGGACGTTGTCCGGGAACGGGACCGGAGGTCCGGGCGGCACGGCGTACATCAGGTAGGCGGCGACCAGCGAGCCGAGCACCAGGCCGAGGAACAGCTTGGCGAACAGGCGCAGGCGGGCGCGCGGGTCGGCGTGCCACAGCAGGGCGAAGAACAGGCTCACCACGAAAGCGTACAGCACCAACAGCAGGAAGTGGCTCAGCATGGGCTGACGTCAGCGCTTGCGGCCGAGGGAGATGTCCCAGGCGTCGAAGACCAGCATCAGGTTCATCAGCGCGGCGGTGAGCAGGAAGGCGGTGCCGTACTCGAAGCCGCGGGCGGTGACGTCGCCGGCGTAGGCGGTGAAGCGCAGCACCAGGTACGGCCCGCCGAGGCCCCAGGAGCCGACGGTCAGGAGCGCCGCCATGGCGGCGTCGCCGCTGGTCAGCGGGTGCCCCTCGAAGTGCCACAGGTGGCCGTCGAGGGCGGTGCCCATGCCGACCAGGACGAGCACCAGGACGGCGAAGGCGACGCCGCGCCCCCAGCGCTGGAGGTAGAGGTGGCCAAGGCCCGGCCACGCCCAGGCCAGCAGCGCCGCCAGCCACGGCCGGCCCATCGGCCGCCGCGCGCGCCGCGCCAGCGGCGGCACGAGGGTCTCGACGTCGGCGCTCGCCGCGTCGCCGCTCAGCTCCTCCGCCGTCACCGCGGCTCCTGCCCGGCGGCGGCGAAGCACGCCTGCCACGGCGCGAAGGCCTCGCGGAGGGCGGCGCGGGTGTCCTCCAGCGCCTGCGGCACCATGCGCACGCGGCCCACCGCGCCCATGAAGTTGGTGTCGCCCTGCCAGCGCGGCACGACGTGGAAGTGGAAGTGGTCGGGTACCCCGGCGCCGGCGGCGGAGCCCAGGTTGATCCCCAGGTTGAAACCGTCGGGCGAGGAGTAGCCGGCGACCACCTGGCGGCAGGCCAGCACCAGCGGCCACAGCTCCTCCCGCGCGGCGGGCCTCGCGTCCTCGGGCGCGCCGACGTGGTCGAGCGGCGCCACCATCAGGTGGCCGTTGGTGTAGGGGTGGCGGTTGAGCATCACCAGGTGGTGCGCCGCCACGAAGACGACGAGGCGCTCGGGGTCGTCCGGCGCCGCGGCGGCGGCGCAGAAGAAGCAGCCCTCGTCGCGCCCGGCGTCCCGCCCCTTGCTCCCCTTGATGTAGCCGTACCTCCAGGGCGTGAAGAGGGTGTCCATGCTCGACGCCGGCGGAGAGGCGGCCCGCCCCGGGTGGCCGGGGCGGGCGTGCCTACTCGTCGTTGAGCATCTCGCGGAGGTCCTTGCCGGGCTTGAAGTACGGGATCCGCTTGGCCGGCACCTGGACCTTGTCGCCGGTCTTCGGGTTGCGGCCGACGCGCGGGCCGCGGTGCCGGATGCGGAAGCTACCGAAACCGCGCAGCTCGATCTTCTCGCCCTCCTTGAGCGAGTCGACGATGCTGTCGAACACCGTGTTGACGATGATCTCCGCGTGCTTCTTGGTGAGCTGGGTCGAGCGTGCCACCTCCTCGACCAGCTCCGCCTTGGTCATCCCGTCTCGTGAAGCCACCCCGCGTCCCCCTCTTGGTGTTGGCTTGGATGGGCTACTTCGCTTCGTCCTCGCCGGCGGCGGCCTCCTCGGACTCGGCCTCCTCCACTTCGGCGGCCTCGGCCTCGGGCTCCACTTCGGCGGCCTCCTCGGACTCGGCCTCCACCTCGGCGGCGGCCTCGGCCTCGGGCTCCACCTCGGCGGCCTCCTCGGCCTCGGGCTCGATCTCGGCGGTCTCGGCCTCGGGCTCCACCTCCGCCTCCTCGGCGCCGGCGGCGCTCGCCTCGGGCTCGGCGGCCTCCGTCTCCGCTTCCGCCTCCGGCAGGTCGGCGGCCTCCGCGGCCTCCGCGGCCTCCGCCGCTTCCTCGGCCTCGGAGATCCCCACCACCACGTTGTCCTTGGCTGCGGCGCGCGTCTCCTTCTCCATCTGCTTCTGCGTCTTGGCCTTCTCCTCCAACCCCTCGACCTCGTCGGCGGTGGGCTGGAGGACGCCGCGCATGGTCAGGCCGACCTTGCGCTCGTCGCCCTCGATGCGCAGGATGCGCGCCCGCACCCAGGCACCGACCTCGTAGTAGTCGTCGAGCTTGGCGCCCGGCGGGATGTCGATCTCGGAGATGTGGGCGAGGCCCTCGAGGCCGTCGTAGACGTCGATGAAGAGGCCGAAGTCGGTGACGTTGACGACGCGGCCGTCGACCGAGTCGCCCACCGAGTGCTCGGCGACGAAGTCGTCCCATTGGTTGGGCATGAACTCCTTGATCGACAGCGAGACGCGCTGGTTCTGCGGATCGATGTTGGTGATCCGCGCCTTCACCGTGTCGCCCTTCTTGAGCACCTCGGACGGATGCTTGATGCGCTTCGTCCAGCTCATGTCGGAGACGTGGATCAGGCCGTCGATGCCGTCGGTGATCTCGACGAAGGCGCCGAACTCGGTGAGGTTGCGCACCTTGCCCTCGATGATCGAGCCCTCGGGGTGGGTGTCCTCGAGCTCCTCCCAGGGGTTGCGCTCGGTCTGGCGCAGCGACAGCGAGATGCGGCGCTGGCCCATGTCGAGCTCGGAGACGATCGCCTCCACCTGGTCGCCGACCGAAACGATCTTCGACGGGTTGACCACCTTCTTGGTCCAGCTCATTTCGGAGACGTGGACCAGGCCCTCGACACCCTCCTCGAGCTCGACGAAGGCGCCGTAGTCGACGATCGACACCACGCGGCCTTGGACGCGCGAGCCGATGGGGAACTTCTTGTCGACCAGGTTCCACGGGTCGTCGAACTTCTGCTTGAAGCCGAGGGAGACGCGCTCGGTCTCGGGGTCGAACTTGAGGATGACGATCTCGACCTCGTCGCCCACCGCGAAGTGCTCGGACGGGTGGTTGACGCGGCCCCAGGAGATGTCGGTGATGTGCAGCAGGCCGTCGATGCCGCCGAGGTCGATGAACACGCCGTAGTCGGTGATGTTCTTGACGATGCCCGGCAGCCGCGCGCCCTCCTTGAGCTTGGTGAGGGTCTCGGCCTTCTTCTTCTCGAGCTCCTTCTCGAGCACCGCCTTGCGCGACAGCACGATGTTGTTGCGCCGGCGGTCGAGGTTGATCACCTTGAACTCCATGATCTCGCCCTTGAGCGACTCGAGGTTCTTCACCGGCTTGATGTCGACCAGCGAGCCAGGCAGGAAGGCGCGCAGCCCGACGTCGACCGTCAGACCGCCCTTGATGCGGTCGATGACGCGGCCGTGGATGATCGCGTTGTCGTTGTAGGCCGTCTCGATCTCGTTCCAACGCTGCATCTTCTCGGCCTTCTGGCGCGACAGCAGCACGTGGCCCTCGACGTCCTCGGTCTTTTCCAGCAGCACGTCGACTCGGTCGCCCATCTTGACCGTGAGGTTGCCCTCGTGGTCGGTGAACTCCTCCTTGGGGATCAGGCCCTCGGACTTGTAACCGACGTCGACGATCACCGAGTTCGAGGTGACGCCGATCACCCTGCCCTTGACGATCTCGCCCTCGGACAGGTTCTTCATGCTCTCGTCGTACATCTCGACGAGGCGCAGGTACTCCTCGTCGGAGATCTCGCCCGCGGCGGGCTCCATGTTGACGATGCGCTCTTCGAGGGGGATGGTGCCCGGGGCCTCCTCGCCGATCTCGGCGGCGCTCACCACTTCCGGGCTGCCGGCGGCGGGCTCCGCCGCGCCGGTGTCGGCGGCGGCCTGCGCCGTCTCCGCCGTCTCCTGCTTCTCTTGCGTGGACTCCATGATGGTACTGAAAACCTCCTTATCCGGGTCGGGTGCCGGCGGCGCCTTCGGAGCGCGCCAAACACCCGCAGCCCCTCGCGTGAGACGCCTCGGCGCGCACACGAAGGGCACGAGCTCCCCACTGGGTTTTGGGAGCTCGGGGACGGAGAGTATAGGCGCGGCGGCCCCCGCTGTCAATCGAAAATCCCTTTGCGCCCTTGCACTTGGCGCCGACTTGGTGCATCCTGGGCGGCTCACTCAGGGAGACGTCCGCACCATGGCAACCGAGTTCATCTTCACCATGAAGGACCTGCGCAAGATGACGCCGCAGGGCAAGGAGATCCTCAAGGGCATCTGGCTGTCCTTCTACCACGGCGCCAAGATCGGCGTGCTGGGCGCCAACGGCGCCGGCAAGTCGACGCTGCTGCGCATCATGGCCGGCGAGGACCCCGACTTCGCCGGCGAGGCGTTCGCCGCCGAGGGCGTCACCATCGGCCACCTGCCGCAGGAGCCGGCGCTCAGCTCCGGCAAGACGGTGCTCGCCTGCGTCGAGGAGGCGGTGGCCGACACCCGCGCCCTGCTCGACCGCTTCGACGCCCTGTCGATGCACCTCGGCGAGCCGATGGACGACGCCGAGATGGACCGCGTGCTGGCCGAGCAGGGGCGCGTCCAGGAGCGCATCGAGGCGCTGGGCGCCTGGGACCTCGACAGCCGCGTCGAGCTGGCGATGGACGCCCTGCGCCTGCCGCCGCCCGAGCAGAGCGTCGACGACCTCTCCGGCGGCGAGCGGCGCCGCGTGGCGCTGTGCCAGGTGCTGCTGCGCCAGCCCGACCTGCTGCTGCTCGACGAGCCCACCAACCACCTCGACGCCGAGTCGGTGGCCTGGCTCGAGCGCCACCTCGCCGACTACCCCGGCACGGTGGTGGCGATCACCCACGACCGCTACTTCCTCGACAACGTCGCCGGCTGGATCCTCGAGCTCGACCGCGGCGCCGGCATCCCCTGGGAGGGCAACTACTCCTCGTGGCTCGAGCAGAAGGAGGCGCGGCTCGGGCAGGAGGAGAAGGAGACGTCGGCGCGCCGCCGCACGCTGCAGCGCGAGCTCGAGTGGATCCACATGGCGCCGCGGGCGCGGCAGGCCAAGGGCAAGGCGCGCATCAGCCGCTACGACGAGCTGCTGGCCGAGGAGCAGGCGGCGGACAAGCGCGCCGCCGGCCGCGAGATCTCGATCCCGCCGGGGCCGCGCCTCGGCGACCTGGTGATCGAAGCGGAGCACGTCGCCAAGGCGCTCGGCGACAAGCTGCTGGTCGAGGACCTCTCGTTCCGCCTGCCGCCGGGCGGCATCGTCGGCGTCATCGGCCCCAACGGCGCCGGCAAGACGACGCTCTTCCGGATGATCGTCGGCGAGGAGCGGCCCGACGCCGGCACCCTGCGCCTCGGCGACACGGTCGAGCTCGCCTACGTCGACCAGAGCCGCGCCGGCCTCGACGGCGAGCGCACGGTGTGGGAGGAGGTCTCCGACGGCGGCCGCGAGCTGATCCAGGTCGGCCGCCGCGAGGTGGCGAGCCGCGCCTACGCGGCGCAGTTCGGCTTCCGCGGCGCCGACCAGCAGAAGAGGGTGGCGGCGCTCTCCGGCGGCGAGCGCAACCGCCTGCACCTGGCGAAGCTCCTCAAGAGCGGCGGCAACGTCCTCCTTCTCGACGAGCCGACCAACGACCTCGACGTCGACACCCTGCGCGCCCTCGAGGAGGCCCTGGTCGCCTTCGCCGGCTGCGCCGTGGTCATCTCCCACGACCGCTGGTTCCTCGACCGCGTCGCCACCCACGTCCTCGCCTTCGAGGGCGACAGCCGCACGGTGTGGTTCGAGGGCAGCTACCAGGACTACGAGGCGGATCGCAGAAAGAGGCTGGGCGCCGAGGCCGACCGGCCGCATCGGGTGAAGTACCGCAAGCTGACCCGGTAGGGAAAAGGGGCGGGGCGGGGGTGCCGGGGACGGCGCCGGGTGGAGGGGCTCCGGCCGGGGGACGTTCCGCTTCAGTCGGACTTTGGCGAGGAGCGCTCCACTCTTCAGCGAGCGCACGCCACCGCTCTCTCGGACGTCGCGGGCTTGCGCTGTGCGCTCGCCGGAGCCCCCGGCCGGAG
>CAZLBJ010000141.1:0-5537 GCA_964557755.1 uncultured Thermoanaerobaculia bacterium | reverse complement strand
GCCGCCAGATGACCACCTCCAGGGAGGCTCCATGCCCGTCGTCAAGCGCACCCTCGCCCTCGTCCTCTTCACCGTCCTCTCGCTGCCGGCCTTCGCCGCCGGCGAGGTCCACCTCGAGCGCCTGGTCGAGACCCCGCGCCGCGTCGTCGACGAAGCGCAGACCATCCTCATCTACGACGACAGCGAGGCCGACTTCGGGCTGCGGGCCTTTCCCGGCTCGGAAATCATCCTGGCCATGCGCTTCGACGCTCCGAGCACCCCGAACCAGCTTCTCGGCTTCTCCCTGTGCCTGCAGCGGGACGATGGAGCCCCGTCGTCGGGCACTCTCGGGATCAACGTCTACCAGGCCGGGGCGAGCGGGCCGGGGGCGCTGATCGACTCCTTCGACGCCAGCGTGACCGGCGTCTCGGCGAGCGCGGACGGCAGCATCCACTCCTTCGACGTCAGCGGGCTGAACGTCGCCGTCCCGCAGAGCTTCTTTCTCGGCGTCGTTCTCGACCGCGCGGAGAACGCCTTCTACCACTGCGTCGACGAGAACGGGATCGCCGGCGAGCGGCCGGTCTTCATCTCGGCGCCGCCGGGCGGTTTCACCAACCTGCGCGACGAGGAACCGGACGTCAAGGCGCTGATTCTGCGCGCCGTGGTGGAGGACGACGAGGGCCCCGAGCCCTGCAACGCCGGCGGCGACGCCATCTTCCTGCTCGGCAACCGCTTCCGCGTCGATGCGTGCTGGCGGACCGCGGGGAACAGCGGCACGGCCAAGCTCGCCGTCGAGCAGGGGACCGGCGCCACGATGTGGTTCTTCAACTCCAACAACCCGGAGCTGTTCATCAAGGTGCGCGACGCCTGCGTCGACCCGTTCAACCGCCACTGGGTGTTCATCGCGGGCCTGACCAACGTCGAGGTGACGGTGACCGTCACCGACACCGTGACCGGCTTCACCAGGACCTACTTCAACCCGCTGAACATGGCGTTCGCGTCGGTGCAGGACACCGCTTCCTTCGCCACCTGCCCGTGACCTGAGCACACTGTCGCTCCACCCCGCCGCGGGCGCTCCGCCCGCGGCGGGGTAATCTGGCTGTACTTGCGTATAGCCAAGCCTGCATGTATTGTCCAGTCCTCG
Organism: uncultured Thermoanaerobaculia bacterium; assembly: GCA_964557755.1. Lineage (GTDB taxonomy): Bacteria > Acidobacteriota > Thermoanaerobaculia > Multivoradales > JBCCEF01 > CAZLBJ01. The sequence continues at coordinate 4,414 of CAZLBJ010000141.1, read as the reverse complement.
GACCGTATCCGTCGACCATCATTTCCGAACTGGGGATTCTCTCGATGAAGCACGCCACGGCAGGAAGCTCCTGGAAGATCGCGCTGCCGCTCCTCGCGGCGGTGGCGCTGCTGGCCGTGCCGGCCTCGACGCAGGGCAACGGCAACGGCAAGAAGAACGGCCCCCCGGGCCAGGCCGGCTCGCTGATCAAGTTCGACCAGCGCACCTTCACCGTCTTCGAGGACGCCGGCGAGGCGGTGATCAGCGTCGAGCGCTTCCACGGCGCCGAGGGCGCGGTGACCGTCGACTACTGGAGCGAGGACGGCAGCGCCACCGACGGCGAGGACTACGTCGGCATCGCCGGCACTCTCACCTGGGCGGACGGCGAGGACGACCGCCGCGTGCTGATGATCGAGATCCTCGACGACGACGTCTTCGAGCGCCGCGAGACCGTCCGCCTCCACCTCGAGGTGGTCGACGGCGACGCGCAGCTCCATCCCGGCCACGGCGAGGCGATGCTGCAGATTCTCGACGGCCGCGACGACGGCGGCAGCGACGACGGCGGCGGGGACGACGCCGAGGACCCGGGCGAGGTCGCCTTCACCGACGACACCTTCCAGGTCACCGAGGACGGCGCCGCGGCGGAGGTCTCGGTGCGCCGCAAGCACGGCACCTTCGGCGCCGTCTCCGTCGCCTGGTCGACCGCCGACGGCGGCGCCACCGCCGGCGACGACTACGAGGCGGCGTCCGGCGTGCTGAGCTGGGCCGACGGCGAGGGCGGCGTCAAGACCTTCCAGGTGCCGGTGCTCGAGGACGACCTCGAGGAGGGCAACGAGAGCGTGCTGCTCACCCTCTCCGGCGCCACCGGCGGCGTCGAGATCGGCGACGACGGCGACGGCGGCGAGGCCGAGCTGCTGATCCTCGACAACGACGCCGCCGCCACCACCTGCGTCGAGGACGACGAGACCCTGTGCCTGGCCGGCGGCCGCTTCATGGTGCGCGCCGACTGGCGCACACGCCAGGGCAAGAGCGGCCCCGGCATCGTCGAGCCGCTCTCCGACAGCTCCGGGCTGATCTGGTTCTTCCGCGCCCACAACAAGGAGATGCTGGTCAAGGTGCTCGACGCCTGCGATCCGTTCGACACCTACTGGGTCTTCTTCGCCGCCACCACCGACGTCGACTACACGGTGACAGTGACCGACACCGCCACCGGTCTGGTGAAGGAGTACACCAACACCTCCGGCGAGGCCGCCGAGCCGGTGCAGGACACCTTCACCTTCTCCTGCGCGGAGTGAGTCCCTCCGGCGGGCCGGCCGGGGCGACACGGCCGGCCCGCCATCCTCCACTCCGCGGCCCCTACTCCTCCTGCAGCGTACGCACCGGGTCGGTGCGGGTGGCGCTGAGCGCCGGCACCAGCGAGGCCAGGAGCGCCGTCCCGAGCACCGCGGCGGCGACGCCGGCAAGGGTGGCCGGGTCGCCCGGTGAGACCTCGAAGAGCAGGCCCTCGAGCCCGCGCGTCGCCGCCAGCGCTGCGGCGAGGCCGAGCCCCAGGCCGGCCGCCGCGTAGCGCAGTCCGTCGCCGAGCACCAGGCGCAGCAGGTCGGCCCGCGCCGCCCCCAGCGCCATGCGGATGCCCATCTCGCGCCGCCGCTGCGCCACCGTGTAGGCGAGGACCCCGTGCACGCCGACCAGCGCGAGCAGCAGCGCGAGGCCGGCGAACAGCGCCACCAGGGCGGCGACGAAGCGGAGCTGCGCCACCGCGCGGCCGAAGGCGGACTGCATCGTCTCGACGCCGAAGACGGCGAGCGCCGGGTCGACGTCCCACAGCGTGCGGCGCAGGACCGGCGCCAGCGCGGCGGCGTCGGCGGCCTCCGCGGTGCGCACCAGCAGGCTGAGGTTCCACGCAGGCGCCTGCGCCAGCGGCACGTAGACCGCCGGCGGCGCCGCCTCGCGCGGTCCGTGGAAGCGCTCGTCGCCGACGACGCCGACCACCTCGCGCTCGACGCCCCAGAAGGTGAGGCGCTGGCCGAGCGGCGCCTCGCCGGGGAAGAAGCGGCGCACGGCGGCGCGGTTGAGGATCGCCACCCCGGCGGCGCCGGGGCGGTCGGCGGCGGTGAAGCCACGGCCGGCGGCCAGCGCCACCCCGACGGTGTCGAAGTAGGAGGGGCTCACCTGGCGCACGGCGATCTCCGGCAGCTCGGCGGCCTCGGCCTCGCGCCCGGCGATGAGGAAGGAGTTGGTGAAGCCGGCGGCCAGCGGATGGCTGCCGGTGAGCGCCGCCGAGGCGGCCCCGGGCAGCGCCGCCGCGCGCTCGAGCACCGCCGCGTGGAAGCCCTGCACCTCCGGCCAGTCCGGCCAGCGCGCGAAGTCCCGAGGGTAGCGCGCCGCCGGCAGCGACACCTCCGCCTTCACCACGCCGGCGGTGCGGAAGCCGAGTTCGACGCCGGTGACGCGCAGGACGCTGCGCAGCAGCAGCCCGGCGCCCGCCACCAGCACCACGGCGAGGGCGATCTCGGCGACCACCAGCGCGCCGCGCAGGCGCGCCCGGTCGCGACCGGAGGTGGCGCCGCGGCCGGCGGCGCCGTGCAGCGCTCCCGCCAGCCCGGCGCGGCGCGCGGCGAGCCAGGGGACGAGGCTGAAGATGAGCGCCGCGGCGGCGGCGACGGCGAGCGACAGGGCGAGCACCGGCGCGTCGAGCCGCACCTCGGCGAGGCGCGGCGCCAGCTCCGCCGGCACGCGGGTACGCAGGCCGGCGACGGCGAGCGCCGCGCCGCCGACGCCGAGCAGCGCCGCGGCGGCGGCGAGCACCAGCCCCTCGACCAGGAACTGGCGGCCGAGGCGGCGGCCGCCGGCGCCGAGCGCGGCGCGCACCGCCACCTCGCGCCGCCGTGCGGCGCCGCGTGCCAGGAGCAGGCTGACGACGTTGACGCAAGCGATGACCAGCACCAGCGCCACCGTCGCCAGCAGCAGCCAGAGGGCGGGACGCACCGGGCCGAGCACGGCCTCGACGAGCGGCTCGACGTGGGTGCCGCGGTCGAGGTTCTCCGGATGCGCGGCCTCGAGCTCGGCGGCGAGCACCGCCATCTCCTCGCCGGCGGCCTCCATCGAAGCGCCGTCGGCCAGGCGGCCGAGGACGAAGATCGGGTGGGTGCTGCGCGGCGAGGTACGCGGGTCCGGCTGCAGCGGCATCCACAGGCCGACCCGCGGCTCGCCGCCCTCGCCGAACGAGCGCCCGTAGTCGGCGCGGGCGAGCACCTGGCGGAAGCCGAAGTCGGCGCCGCGCGGCATGACGCCGGCGATCGGGCGCGCCTCGCCGTCGACGTCGACCACCGTGCCGAGGACGCCGGGGTCGCCGCCGAGCTCGCCCTGCCACAGCTCCTCGGAGATCCACACCGGCGGCGCCGCTCCCGGCACGTCGTCGGCCGGCCGCATGGCGCGGCCGAGCCGCGGGCGCACGCCGACGACGGCGGGCAGGTCGTGGCTCACCGCCAACGCCGCCAGGCGCCGCGGCTCGCCGCCGGCGGGGATCCAGGTCACCTCGCGGCCCTGGAACGCCGCCAGCTCGGCGAAGCTCGCGCCGCGCTCCTCGAAGTCGAGGAAGTCGGGCACCGAGGCGGGCTCGCGGCGGGTGCCGCTGGCACGGTCGGTCTCCCAGACGAGGGCGAGGCGCTCGGGCGCGGCGAACGGCGGCGGCGCCAGCAGCACGCCGTGGAGGACGCTGAAGATCGCCGTGCTCGCCCCCAGGCCGAGGGCGAGGGTGAGGACGGCGACGACGGTGAACACCGGGCTGCGCGCCAGCGAGCGCAGCGTGTGGCGCAGGTCGCGCAGCGCGTCGTCGACGAGGCGGAAGCTCCACTGCTCCTGCGCCTCCTCGCGGTGGCGCCCGACGCCGCCGAACGAGGCCAGCGCCTGCCGCCTCGCCTCGCGCTGGCTCAGCCCGCGCCGCACGCCGTCCTCGATCTCCATCGCGAGGTGGCCCTCCATCTCCTCGCGCAGCTCGCGGTCGAGGCCGCGGCGGTCGAGGAGCCCGCGCAGCTTGAGCCGCCAGAGGCGCCGCCTCACGCCGGCTCCCCGGTGCCCAGGAGGCGCTCGACTGCGCCGCTGAAGCGCCGCCAGTCCTCGGTCTCGCGCGCGAGCTGGCGGCGCCCGGCGCCGGTGAGCGAATACACCTTCACCCGCCGCTGGCTCTCCGACGTCTCCCACGCAGCCTCGATCCAGCCGCGCTGCTCGAGCCGGTGCAGCGACGGGTACAGCGACCCCTGGTTCACCGCCAGCACCTCGCCCGACACCTGCCGGATGCGCTGCGCGATCAGCCACCCGTACATCGGCCGCAGCGACAGCGCCTGCAGGACCAGCAGGTCGAGCGTCCCGTGCAGCATCTCCTGGCTCTTGCCCATCGGCACCTCCCGTTGTCGATCTTCGACAACAGCATATG
>CAZLBJ010000140.1:0-3373 GCA_964557755.1 uncultured Thermoanaerobaculia bacterium | reverse complement strand
CGGGCCGGGTGACCGCGGTGACGACGCCGGAGACGGCGACGTCGCGGCCGGCGAGCGGCGAGACGTGCCCGGCGCCCTGCACCTCCGCCACCGCCGCCGCCGGCGCCGCGGGCGGCGGCGCGCCGGCCAGCCGGGCGGCGTCGGCGGCGAAGGCGAAGAGCTGGGTGCGCTGGCGGGCGTCGAAGTTGTCGTCGGAGACGAGCAGCAGCAGGCGCCGGCCGTCCGCGAGATCGGGGCCGAGCGCCACGCCCTCGACGTTGAACAGCTCCTCGCCGAGCGAAGCGAGGTCGAGCAGCAGGCTCTTCTCCATCGTGCGCGGCGCCGCGTCGCTCCCCGGCGGCGGCAGGGCGTCGAGCGCCGAGACGTCGCCGGCGCCGTCGAGCGAGGTGCGGTAGAGGCGCACGTGGTTGCCGCGGCCCTCGATCCACACCCGCTCGAGCGCCAGCAGGTCGCGCTCGGAGAGGGCGTGGAGCTCGACCAGGCCGATCACCGTCTGCGCGCCGGCCGGCCGCGGCGGCGCCGGCACCGGGCCGAGCGGGTAGAGGTGCTCGGCCACCGGCCGGCCGCTGGCGACGTCGAAGCGCAGGACGCGCACCCGCGCCCCCCGCCCGAGGCCCGGCTCGCGGCCGTCCTGCACGAGCGGCCCCTCGGTGCCGACGAGCAGCGAGCCGCCGGGGGTGAGGGTGAGGGCCTCGAACGCGGAGTTGTGGCGTACGCCGCGGCCGGGCGCCGGCCGGAAGCGCTCCGGCACCTCGAAGCGGCGCAGCAGCCGCCCGTCGCGGCCGGCGACGGCGACGAACGGCGGGGCGCCGCCGGCGTCCCGCTCGGAGGAGAGGAGCAGCGCGCCGTCCGGGGTCAGCGCCAGCCCCTCGGGGTCCACCGTGCCCGGCGCGAACGGCCGCCCGTCGACGTCGCGCAGCGTCGTCACGCCGGTCACCGTGACGCCGCCGTCGCGCAGCCGCCCGTCGTCGTCGAGCGCCACCGCCAGCGTGTAGAAGCGCGCCGGTGCGTGGTCCCCGCCGTCGTCGGAGAGCGCCAGCCAGGCGCCGGAGGCCGCGTCCCAGGCCAGCGCCGACAGCCCGCCCACCGGCGTGCCGTCGACCTCGAGCCGGTGCGGGATCGTCGCCATGCCCAGGTACTCGAGGACCGGCCGCTCGGCGCCGGCCGCGGCGGCCGGCGGCGTGGCGGGGGCCGCCGGCCTGCCGCAGCCGGCCAGGAAGAGCAGCAGGGGGAGGACGGCGGCGACGGCGGCGCGACTCGCGAAATACATGGGGGATCTCCGTGCCGCGGCCGCCGGAGGCCCGGCCTGCCGGCGCTCAGCGGCGGTCGTAGTCGTCCTCGTAGCGCACGATGTCGTCCTCGCCGAAGTAGCTGCCGAGCTGCACCTCGACGATCTCCACCGTCTCACTGCCGGGGTTGACGATGCGGTGGCGGGCGCCGCGCGGGACGTGAATGTGCTGGCCGGGAGCGAGGCGGTGCACCTCGCCGTCGAGCACCACCTCCGGGTGGCCGGCGACGACCACCCAGTGCTCCTCGCGGTGGCGGTGCGACTGGTAGGACAGGCGGTGGCCCGGCAGCACGCGCAGGACCTTCGACTTGAAGCGCTCGGTGTCGCGCAGCACCTCGAAGTCGCCCCACGGCCGCACCTCGAACGGGTGCTCGTCGGCCTGCGAGCGCCCCGCCGCGCGCAGCCGGGCGACCACCTCCTTGACCTCCTGGGTGGAGCCCTTGCGGGCGACCAGCAGCGCGTCGGCGGTGTCGGCCACCACCAGGCCGTCGACGCCGACCAGGGCGTAGACCTTGCCGCCCAGCGGGTGGACGAAGTTGTCCCGCGCGCCGACCTCGACCAGGCCCTCCGGGTTGGTGCCCAGGCGCGCCACCTCGTCCCACGAGCCGATGTCGCTCCACCCCGGGTCGCAGGGGATCGACACCTGCGCGTCGAGCTTCTCCATGACGCCGACGTCGATGCTCTCCGCCTCGACGCCGGCCCACACCTCGTCGAGGTTCGCGAGGTCCGGCGCCAGGCTGCTCACCGCCTGCCAGGTCGCCGGCAGCAGGCGCTCGAGGTGCCCTGCCATGACATCGACGCGGAAGACGAACATGTGGGCGTTCCACAGGTAGTTGCCGGCGGCGAGGTAGCGCTCCGCGGTGGCGGCGTCCGGCTTCTCGTGGAAGCCGCGCACGCGGTGGGCGGCGAGCGGCGGGCGGCCCTCGGCGGCCTCCTCGCGCAGGAACACCTCGTCGCCGACCTCGACGTAGCCGTAGCCGGTCGACGCCTCGTGCGGCCGGATGCCGAGGGTGGCCACCTGCCCCTCGCGGGCGCAGCGCTCGGCCAGCCGCACGGCGCGCCGGAAGGTCTCCTCGTCGTCGACCACGTGGTCGGAGGCGAAGCTGCCGGCGACCTCGCCGCCGCGGCCCTCGCGCTGCAGCAGGTGGCAGGCCAGCGCGATGGCGGGGGCGGTGTTGCGGCCCGCCGGCTCGAACACCGCGTGCTCCGCCGGCAGCCCTAGCGCCGCCATCACCCGCCGCGTCGGCACCTCGCCGCCGCGGCCGGCGATCACCCGCGGCGGTCCCAGCCGCGCCACCCGCCGCAGGGTGCGCGAGAGCAGCGACTCGCCGAGGAGGTCGTTGAACTGCTTGGGGAACGAGGCGCGGGACACCGGCCACAGGCGCGTGCCGCTACCGCCGGAGAGGACGACCGGAATCATGGCCGCGCGATTGTACCGTGGCCGCTCCGCCCGCGGCCGGCGCTTCGCAAAGTGCGGCTATCCGTGTCTACGCATCCGCTGTAACGTTTCGACGCCGGCCGCCGCCTCTCTTCTTATTCTGCGGTCGGAGGCCCCTTTGACGGACCCACGCCTCTGGTTCTTGCTGCATGGAGGACGATCTGCGCTCTCCGCGGGCGACCTGCAAGGCGCGCTGCGGCGGGCGGGCATCGACGCGCACCCGCGCGGTCCGGCGACGGCGGGTGACGGGCCGGGCCTCGTTTGCTTCGACCGCATCGACGACGAGCTGCTGGCGCTGGTGCGCGAAGCGAGCGGCGACGCCCGCCCGCTGCTCGCCGTCGCCGCGCCGGGCGCCGGCCGCCTCGGCCGCGGCGCCTGGAGCCTGCTGGCCGCCGGCGCCGCCGACGTCTTCGCATGGGACGGCGTGCCGGAGCCGGCCGGCGTGGTGGCGGCGCGGCTGGCCCGCTGGCGCGAGGTCGACCGCCTGCTGCGCTCGCCGGCGGTGGCCGGCTGCGTGGTCGGCCGCAGCCCGGCGCTGCGCACGGTGCTGCGCCAGGCGGTCGAGGCGGCCCGCTTCACCCGCGCGCCGGTGCTGGTCACCGGCGACAGCGGCACCGGCAAGGAGCTGGTGGCGCGGCTGGTCCACC
>CAZLBJ010000139.1:0-8048 GCA_964557755.1 uncultured Thermoanaerobaculia bacterium | reverse complement strand
CCACCTGCGCCGCCGACCGCCCGGTGAAGGCCCGGGGGTCGATCAGCCCGTCCAGGTCGCCGCGCTCCATGCCGAAGTCGGCGTCCGCCGCGATGGCGTCCAGCAGCGGGTTGTCGGCGCCGCGGGCCACCGCCTCCTGGGCCGCCAGGCTGTGGACGCGCAGGCGCTCGTGGAGGTGCTGGCGGTCGCCGCCGCGGCGGCTGGCGTGCATCAGGACGGTCTCCGTCGCCATGAACGGCAGCTCGCGGGCGACCCGCGCCGCCACCACCTCCTCGCGCACCGTCAGGCCGGCGGCGACGTGGCCGGCCAGCGACAGCACGGCGTCGGCGGCGAGGAAGGCGTCGGGGAGCACCAGGCGGCGGTTCGCGGAGTCGTCGAGCGAGCGCTCCAGCCACTGGGTGGCGGCGTTGAGCGGCCCGTTCAGGGAGTCCGTGATCAGCCGCCGCGCCAGGCCGCACATGCGCTCGGCGCGCACCGGGTTGCGCTTGTAGGCCATCGCCGACGAGCCCACCTGCGTGGCGTCGAACGGCTCGGACAGCTCGCCCACCCCCTGCAGCAGCCGCAGGTCGGTGCCCAGCTTGTGGCAGCTCTCGCCGATGCCCGCCAGCGCCGCCAGCACCTGGCTGTCCTGCTTGCGCGGGTAGGTCTGGCCGGTCACCGGGAAGGCGGCGGCGAAGCCCAGCTTCTCGGCGATCCCGGCGTCGAGCGCCCGCACCTTGGCGCCCTCGCCGTCGAACAGGGTGAGGAAGCTCGCCTGCGTGCCGGTGGTGCCCTTGGCGCCGCGGCAGCGCAGCGTCGCCAGCCGGTGGTCGACCTCCGCGAGGTCCATCGCCAGCTCCTGGATCCACAGCGCCGCGCGCTTGCCGACGGTGGTGAGCTGCGCCGGCTGGAAGTGGGTGTAGGCGAGGCAGGGGAGCGCCGCGTGGCGGCGCGCGAAGGCGGCCAGCTCGCGCAGCGCCGCCGCCAGCCGCCGCGCCACCAGCCCGAGCGCGTCGCGGACGATCAGCGCGTCGGCGTTGTCGGTGACGAAGGCCGAGGTGGCGCCCAGGTGGAGGATTCCGCCCGCCTCGCCGGCCTGCTCGGCGAAGTGGCGCAGGTGGGCGACGACGTCGTGCCGCGTCTGGCGCTCGAGCTCGGCCACGCGGTCCAGGTCGACGCCGTCCGCCGCGGCGCGCAGGGCGGCGAGCTGCGCCTCGGTGATCGGCAGCCCCAGCTCGGCCTGCGCCTCGGCGAGCGCGATCCAGAGGCGCCGCCAGGTGCGGAAGCGGTGGCCGGCGGTGAACAGCGCCGCCATCTGGCGCGAGGCGTAGCGCTCGTGCAGCGGGTTCTGGGGCGCTTCCGGCGGGCTCGCGGCGGGGCACATGGCGCCCGGAAGCGTAGCAGAGCGGGGCGGGGCTCCGGCCGCGGCGCCGGCGGCCGCGGGGGGCTCGGAATCGTCCCCTCCCTCTGCTAGACTGGCGTCGTTCGCCGTCGCCTCGACGAACCTCGACCGGCGGCGCCCTTCGACGGGCTCGGGACCCGGCCCCTCGCTCGTCCCGAACCGCTCCGTCTCCCGGCTGCTCCGAAAGACCGTCCACCCGATGGGACCCGACGCCCCCATGCGCCTCCAGGTGTTTTCCGAGATCGGCCCGCTGCGCCGCGTGCTGGTGCACACGCCGGGCCGCGAGATCGACCGCATGAGCCCGTCGATGATGGAGCACCTGCTGTTCGACGACATCCTCTACGGCGACCAGGCGCGCTACGAGCACGCCATCTTCCGGCGCGTGCTGGAGGCCGGCGGTGCCGAGGTGCTCGACGCCCAGGACCTCGCCGCGGCGGCGCTCGGATCGGAGGAGGCGCGGCGGCGCACGCTCGACGACCTGGCGGGCGAGTGGGGGGTGCCGCGGCGGGTGGTCGACCGCCTGCGCGAGCTCGAGCCGGCGCATCTCGCCGAGGCCCTGATCGCCGGCATCCGCCCGGGGGAGGACCCGAACACCGGCGGCCCGCGCACCGGCTTCGACCTCGCGCCGGTGCCCAACTACTTCTTCCAGCGCGACCCGCAGGCGGTGCTCGGCGACCGCGTGGTGATCTCGTCGATGGCCACCGACGCCCGTGAGCGCGAGACTCTGCTCGCCAGCCTGATCTTCCGCGACCATCCGCTGCTCGCCGCCACCTGCGCCGACCGTTTCGAGATCGACGCGCCGCCGCAGGCGAGCGCCAACCCGGACCGCGTCTACCCCTACCCGCACCTGGAGGGCGGCGACGTGCTGGTGGCCGATGCCGAGACCATCCTCGTCGGCATCTCCGAGCGCACCAACCGCGGCGGCGTCGAGGTGCTGGCCAGCTACCTGCGGCGCGAGGAGACGTCGTTCCGCCACCTGATCGTGGTAGAGCTGCCGCACCGCCGCTCCTACATGCACCTCGACACCGTGTTCACCTTCATCGACCGCGGCCTGTGCCTGGCCTACGTGCCGGTGATCGACCCGCCGCCGGGGGCGCCGGCGCTGCAGTGGGCCTACGTCCACCACGTCGACCTCACCGCCCGCGAGGTCTCCTACCAGGTGCGCCGCTCGCTGCGCCACGCCCTCGACCAGGTCGGTCTCGAGGTGGAGATCGTCCCCTGCGGCGGCACCGACCCGCTCGAGCAGGAGCGCGAGCAGTGGACCGACGGCGCCAACGCCTTCGCCGTCGCGCCGGGCGTCATCCTGCTCTACCGCCGCAACCACCGCACCGTCGACGCGCTGTCGCGCCGCGGCTGGCGCATCCTCGGCGAGGAGGAGGTCGCCTCCGGCGAGGCGGAGCTTCTCGGCCACGGGCCGACCGTCGTCACCCTGCAGGGCAACGAGCTGTCGCGCGCCCGCGGCGGCCCGCGCTGCATGACCATGCCGCTGGTGAGGGACCCGCTGTGAGGCCGGCACGATGACACCGAACGGCAACGCCCGCCCCCTCGCCGTCGTCGCCTTCGGCGGCAACGCCCTCTTGCAGGCCGACGACCTGGGGACCGTCGAGGAGCAGAAGCGGCGCGCCGAGGAGGCCGCCGAGTGGCTGGTCGGCTTCGCAGCCGCCGGCCACGACCTGGTGATCGTGCACGGCAACGGCCCGCAGGTCGGCCAGGTGCTGATCCAGATGGAGGAGGCCGCCACCAAGGTGCCGCCGGGCACCCTCGACGTGGCGGTGGCGCAGACCGAGGGCAGCATGGGCTTCCTGCTGGAGACGGCGCTGCGCAACCGCTTCCTCGCCGCCGGCGAGAGGCGCGAGGTGACCACCGTGCTGTCGCTGGTGGTGGTCGACGGCGACGACCCGGGCTTCGAGGACCCGTCGAAACCGATCGGCCCGTTCTTCTCGCGCTGGCGCGCCGAGGCGCTGATGCGCGACCACGGCTGGTCGATGACCGAGGACTCCGGCCGCGGCTGGCGCAAGGTGGTGGCCAGCCCGCGCCCGCTGGAGGTGCTGGGCGTCGAGTCGCTGCGCGATCTGCTGGCGCGCCGCCACGTGGTGATCGCCGGCGGCGGCGGCGGCATCCCGGTGGTGCGCGGCGAGGACGGCCGGATCGCCGGCGTCGAGGCGGTGATCGACAAGGACTTCACCTCGGCGCTCATCGCCCGCTGCCTGCGCGCAGACCTCTTCATCATCCTCACCAACGTGGCGCAGGTGAAGCGCGACTACGGCACGCCGGAGGAGGCGCCGCTGCGGCGGCTCGGCGTGACCGAAGCGCGCCGGCTGCTCGACGCGGGGCAGTTCCCGGCCGGCAGCATGGGCCCCAAGATCCGCGCCGCGGTGCAGTTCGTCGAGGCCACCGGCCAGACGGTCCTCATCACCGACATCGAGACGCTGCCCGCCGCCCTGCGCGGCGACGGCGGCACCGCCATCGTCCCCGACCAGGCGGCGGCCGGCTGAACCGGCGCCGCCCGCGAACCCTCCACCCACGAGGTCCCACCGCCCATGTCCAGCCGCGCCGAGCACTTCCTCACCGTCCACGACCTGAGCCGCGAGCAGGTCCACGCTCTCTTCGACCTTGCCGCCCGCGTCAAGGCCCGGCCCGCCGACTTCGCCTCGGCGCTGGCCGGCAGGACGCTGGGCATGATCTTCCAGAAGAGCTCGACGCGCACGCGGGTGAGCTTCGAGGCCGGCATGGTGCAGCTCGGCGGCCACGCCCTGTTCCTGTCGTCGCGCGACATCCAGATCGGCCGCGGCGAGCCGATCTCCGACACCGCGCAGGTCCTGTCGCGCTACCTCGACGGCCTCATGGCGCGCACCTTCGCGCACCAGGACGTTCTCGACCTGGCGCGCTTCGGCACCATCCCGGTGATCAACGGCCTCACCGACGAGCTCCACCCCTGCCAGGCGATGGCCGACTACTTCACCCTGCGCGAGGTGTTCGGCAGCCTCGAGGGCCGCAAGCTCGCCTACGTCGGCGACGGCAACAACATGGCCCACTCGCTGATGCTGGCCGGCGCCAAGGTGGGCATGGACGTGGCGATCGCCTCGCCAGAGGGTTACAGGCCGGCGGAGAAATACGTCGAGATGGCGAAGGCCGACGCCGCGGCGGCGGGCACCGGGATCGTCGTCACCGGCGACCCGGCGGAGGCGGTGGCCGGCGCCTCGTGCGTCTACACCGACGTGTGGGCGTCGATGGGCCAGGAGGAGGAGGCGGAGAAGCGGCGCCGGGCGTTCGCCGGCTGGACGGTGGACGAGGCGCTGATGGCGCGGGCCGCCGACGACGCCGTCTTCCTCCACTGCCTGCCGGCGCACCGCGGCGAGGAGGTGGCGGCGGGGGTGATCGACGGCCCGCGGAGCCGCGTCTTCGACGAGGCCGAGAACCGCCTCCACGTGCAGAAGGCGATCCTCCTCTGGCTGCTTGGCGGCCCCGGGTACGCGATCGGCTGAGATGACCGCGCGCCGCGCCAACGAGGCCCGGACTCCGACGGCCGAGAGCGAGCCGCTCGACAAGAGCGGCCGCGCCATCCGCGACATGTTCGCCGCGGTGGCGCCGCGCTACGACCTCTTGAACCGGGTGCTGTCGGCGTCGCTCGACCGCGGCTGGCGGCGCCGCGCGGCGCAAGCCCTCGGCCTCGGCCCCGGCGCCCGCGTGCTCGACCTGTGCGCCGGCACCGGCGACCAGGCAGTGGCGGTGGGGCGGCGCGGGCCGCGGGTGGCGGCGGCGGACTTCTGCGTGCCGATGCTGGCGCCTTCGCGGCGCAAGTTCCGGCGGCTGGCGGCGCGCGGCCCCGGCGCCGCCTGGCCGCTCGCCGCCGACGCCCTCGAGCTGCCCTTCGCGGACGGCACCTTCGACGGCGCCACCGTCGCCTTCGGCCTGCGCAACGTCGCCGACCTCGGCGCCGGCCTCGCCGAGATGCACCGCGTCCTCGCCCCCGGCGGCCGGCTGGCGGTGCTCGAGTTCGCGGTGCCGCGGCTTCCGGGGGTGCGCCACCTCTACCTCTTCTACTTCCGGCGCGTCCTGCCCTGGATCGGGCGGATGCTGTCGCACCGGGGCTCGGCGTACGCCTACCTGCCGGCCTCCGTCCTCGACTTCCCGCAGCGCGGCGGCTTCGTCGACGCCCTCGCCGCGGCGGGCTTCGCGGAGGGGCGGTGGCGGGAGCTGGCGCTGGGCATCGTGTGTCTCTACCAGGCAAGGAGGTCCACATGACCACGACCGAAACGAGCCGCGGCACGAGCGCGGCTGTCGATGGCGGCAAGATCCTCGACGGCAAGGCGGTGGCGGCGGAGATCCGCGCCGAGGTGGCCGAGCAGGTGGCGGCGCTGACCGGCGCCGGCGGCCGGCGCCCCGGCCTCGCCGCCGTGCTGGTGGGCGGCGACCCGGCGAGCCACGTCTACGTCGAGAGCAAGGCCAAGGCGTGCGAGGAGGTGGGGATGCTGGGGCGCGTGGTGCGCCTCGGCGGCGACAGCGCCCAGGCCGACCTCGACCGCACCGTCGACGAGCTGAACGCCGATCCCGAGATCGACGGCATCCTGGTGCAGCTCCCGCTGCCGCCGCAGCTCACCGAGCGCGAGATCCTCGACCGCATCGACCCCGACAAGGACGTCGACGGCTTCCACCCGGTCAACGTCGGCCGCCTGTGGCTCGACCTGCCGGGCTTCGTGCCGGCGACGCCGGCCGGCATCGTCGAGATGCTCGACCGCCGCGGCGTCGACCTGCGCGGCAGGCACGCGGTGGTGGTGGGGCGCAGCCACATCGTCGGCAAGCCGATGGCGGCGCTGCTGCTGCGCCGGCACGCCACCGTCACCGTCTGCCACTCGCGCACCAAGGACCTCGCGGCGGTGTGCCGGGAGGCCGACCTGCTGGTGGCGGCGGTCGGGCGCACCGGCACCATCGGGCCCGACCACGTCCGGGAGGGCGCGGTGGTGGTCGACGTCGGCATGAACCGGCTGGAGACGCGCCAGGAGGTCGAGCACTACTTCCCCGGCGACACGGCCCGCATGGCGACCTTCGAGCGCCGCGGCTCGACGCTGGTGGGCGACGTCGACTTCACCCGCGTGGCGCCGAAGGCGTCCGCGATCACCCCGGTGCCCGGCGGGGTCGGCCCGCTGACCATCGCCATGCTGCTGGTCAACACGCTGACCGCCGCACGGCGGCGCCAGGGGCTGGAGGGCGCCTAGCGTGACCTTCCGCCTCGGCCTCACGGGCGGCCTGGCGAGCGGCAAGTCGACCGTCGCGCGCCTGCTCGCCGAGCGCGGCTGCACGGTGGTCGACGCCGACGCCCTGGTGGCCGACCTGTACCGGGCCGGCGAGCCCGGGGCGGCGGCGGTGAAGGAGCTTTTCGGGGAGGAGTTCCTGGACGCGTCGGGGGCCGTGGACCGGCCGCGGCTGGCGGAAAGGGTGTTCGCGGACGACCTGGCCCGGAAGAGGCTGGAGACCGCGATCTGGCCACTGGTGCGGCAGCGGTTCGAGGAGCTGGCGGAGAGCTTGGGACCGAAACGCGAAAAGATCGACGAGAGGGAGGAAGGTGGCGGGAGCGCCGGCGCCCGTGACGACCGCGGTGCCGGCGTCGTCGTTCTCGAGGCCACCCTCCTCGTCGAGGCGGGGTTCGCGCCGGCGTTCGACCTGGTGGTGACCGTGGAAGCACCCGCGGAGGTGCGGCTGGCGCGGGCGGTGGCGCGAGGCCTGTCCGAGGCGGAGGCGCGGGCGCGGCTGGGCGCCCAGGGCGGCGGCGAGGCGAGGCGCGCCGGCGCCGACCTGGTGCTGGAGAACGCGGGCAGCCTCGCCGACCTCGAGGCCGAGGTCGACGGCCTGCTCGACGAGGTCCGCATGGGCAAGTTCGGCGGCCGGGAGGGCCGCACCGAGGAGCGGCCCTCCGGCGCGCCCGGCCTGCCGCGCTTCGTCTTCGTCACCGGCAACCGCCACAAGCTGGCGGAGGCGCAGCGCGCCCTCGGCCACGCCGTCGAGGCGGCGCCGCTCGACCTGCCGGAGATCCAGTCGCTCGACCTCGTCGAGGTGCTGCGCGCCAAGGCGGCGGAGGCCTGGCGCCTGCTCGAGCGGCCGCTGGTGGTCGAGGAGAGCGGCCTCGAGCTGGCCGCCCTCGGCGGCTTCCCCGGCCCGCTGATCAAGTGGATGCTCGAAGCGGTGGGCGCGGCCGGCGTGGCGCGCACCGCCCACGCGCTCGGCGAGCCGCGCGTCACAGCCCACTGCGCGCTGCTCTACAAGCACGGCTCCGGCGACGCCGACGAGGTGGTGGCGCACGGCCGCGTCGGCGGCACGCTGGTCGCGCCGCCGCGCGGCGCCGGCGGCTTCGGCTGGGACCCGGTGGTCGTCCCCGACGGCGCCGGCGGCCGCACCCTGGCCGAGCTGGCCGAGGACGAGTCCGGCAAGGAGGCCTTCTCCTCGCGCGGCCACGCCTGGCGCGAGCTGGTGCGCCGCCTCGTGCTTGACAGCCGGCCCCGCGCCCACTAGGATTGGAAGTCCTTTGCGCCGCGAAGTACGCGACGCGAAGGCTGATCCCCGTCTACTGCCCAGGAACCCCCCTGCTTCGCCGTTCCGAGGGAAAGAGGATTTTGGAGAGTTCCGTATGAAGACTTTCAGCCCCACTCCGGCCGATGCCGATCGCCGCTGG
>CAZLBJ010000138.1:0-16302 GCA_964557755.1 uncultured Thermoanaerobaculia bacterium | reverse complement strand
GGCGGCGGCGGCGAGGCCCGTGGGCTCGTGGAGGCTCACGCGGCCGGCGTCGACGAGGTTCCCTAGCCGGCCGGCGAGGACGGCCAGGCCGAAGCCGACCAGGGCGACGGGGTCGTCCTTGCGGCGCTTCCCGAGTCGCTTCGCCAGCGCCTCGCTGCCGACCCTCTTCGCCTCCCCGACCGCCTTCGGCGGCCCGCCGTTCATCGTGAACTCCTGCACCGCCCACTCGTCCCGCAGCACGTCGACCAAGGCGAGGACCTGGCGCGGCTCGTGATCGTCATCGCCGTTCTGAGGCGCCGCCGCCGCCAGCGTCGCCAGCGTCGGCACCGCGGTCGCGGGGACGCCCAGCGCCTGGTGGAGCCCCAAGGCGGTGGCGAGGCCGACGCGGAGGCCGGTGAAGCTGCCGGGGCCGGCGAGGGCGACGATGCCGGCCAGGGCGGCGGTGCCGACGCCGGCGTCGGCCAGCGCCTCGTCGATCATCGGCAGCAGGCGCTGCGAGGAACGGCCGATCTCGACGGCGCGCTCGGCCAGCGTCGTGCCGCCGCGCGCCACCGCCACGCTGACCGTGGGCGAGCCGCTGTCGAGGGCCAGGATGGCGGGTTCGGGGTCGCTGCTCGACGTCATGACGGCATCCCTCATCGAAGGCGGTGTACGGTTGCAGCCGCGGGACCGTTCAGATGCCCCTAAGTTCCAGGGGCTGCGGCGTCCGGCGCGACGATGAAAATGCAAGAAGAGAGCCCACCGCGACCCCCCGCCGCACCCGTCGTCCGGCGCGCCGCCGAGAGCGACGTCCCGGCCCTCGCGGCACTCGAGGCGGCGAGCCTGGACGACCCGTGGCCGGAGGACTCGCTGGCCGTCGAGCTGACTTACCCGGAGAGCCTCGTGCTGGTCGCCGAGCAACCCGGGACCACCGCCCCCGCCGGCTACGCCGTCTACCGCGCCCTGCTCGGCGAGGGCGAGCTGCTGCGCCTGGCAGTGGCGCCCCAGGCGCGCCGGCGGCGCATCGCCGGAGCGCTGCTCGCCGCCGGCGACGCCGCCCTCGCCGCCGCCGGCTGCGACACCTGCTTCCTCGAGGTGCGCGCCGACAACCAGGCCGCCATCGCCTTCTACCGTGCGCAGGGCTTCCACCGCATCGGCCGCCGCCGCAACTACTACGGCGCCGGGCGCGACGCGCTGCTGTTCGCCCGTGCGGTGCGCCCGCCACGGCCCGCCGCCGCCCCGGCCGCGCCGGCCGGCGGCGGTTGATCGGCCTCGGGGGCTGGTGCTATCCTGGTCCCAGCGTGAGCCGCCCAGCCAAAAAGACCTCATTCCCTCCGGCCGCATGCTGATCCCGGCCCGAGACCCCCAGCGGCCGCCGTACCGTGCCGCCGCGGCGTCCCGGAGCCTGCCACACCCCACCGTTTCGACCCGCCGTTTCACCCCCCTCCGCGCAGCGTGCTGCGAGCGGCCCCGAGCGGTCGCCGCCGGCCGCGCCGTGCGCGGGGACCGACCGCCCAGGAAAGGAGGAGCTGGCCCATGAACCATGCCGATCTCAGGGAGGAGCTCGTCGCCTCGGACGAGGAATACCGCCGCCTGTACCAGGAGCACCAGGACTACGAGCGGCGGCTCGACGAGCTCAACCACCGCTCCCTGCTGTCGCAGGACGACGAGATCGAGGAGAAGCGGATCAAGCTGCACAAGCTGGCGCTGAAGGACCGTATGGAGGTGATCGTGCGGTCGTACGCCGACCAGCGCGTCGCCGTCTGACGCGCGCCCGGCGCCCGAGCAGCCGCGGAGGGAGGGGGCCCAGTCGCCCCCTCTCTTCGTATCTGGACGCCGGATCCGGACCCCGAAGCCCACCATGCCGGCACGCATCCTGCGACAGGCCGGCTGCAGGAGCCCCACCGCCACCACCGAGGAGCGGACCATGCAGCCGACGGCCGACATCGCACCCGCCCCCCAGACGCCCCCCGAGGCGCCGCGCCGCCGCCGCATGAGCCGCGGCGTCTACCTGCTGCCGAGCGTCTTCACGATCGGCAACATGCTGCTCGGCTTCTACGCCGTGGTGCTCGGCTTCCGCGCCTTCGGCGGCGCCGGCGAGCACCTGTTCGCGCGCGCCGCCCTGCTCGTCTTCGTCGCCGCCATCCTCGACGGGCTCGACGGCCGCATCGCGCGGATGGTGGGCACCGAGAGCGACTTCGGCCGCGAGTACGACTCGCTGGCCGACGCCATCACCTTCGGCGTCGCCCCGGCGCTGCTCACCTTCTTCTGGGGCCTCCACGAGTTCGGCCGCGTCGGCTGGCTGGTACCGGTCTTCTTCATGGTCTGCTGCGTCACCCGCCTGGCGCGCTTCAACGTGCAGGTGAAGATCGTCGACAGCCGCTACTTCGTGGGCCTGCCGACGCCGGCCGCGGCGTGCGCCATCTGCTCGATCCTGTTCTTCTCGCCCGACCGCGAGTGGCAGGCCTACATGGAGGCGCTGGTGCTGGTCAGCCTGGTGGTGGTCGGCATGCTGATGGTGTCGACCTTCCGCTACAAGAGCTTCAAGAAGTTCGACCTCCGGCGGCGCTGGAGCTACCGCGCGCTGATCCCGGTGGCGGCGGTCATCCTGGTCACCGCCATCTACCCGCCGGCCTTCTTCCTCGCCATCTCCGTGCTCTACACGCTGTCCGGGCCGGCGGCCTGGCTGTGGGGGCGGCTGCGGCCGCGGCACGAGACGGTCGTGCCGCCCGAGACGCAGGAACCGGTGGCGGCCGACGACGACGAGTCGCTCGGGACGCCGCGGTGAGCCGACTCGTCCTCCTCGGCCCGACGACGCTGGTCGGCAAGGAGCTGATCGACGCCCTGCGCGGCCACCCGCTGGCCGCGGATCTGCACCTCGCGTCGATGGACGACGAGGAGATCGGCCAGCTCACCGACGCGGCCGGCGCCGCCGCCCTGGTGGTGCGCGCCGAGCGCGACGAGATCGCCGCCGCCGACGTGGTGGTGGCGTGCGGCGACGTGGCGCCCTACGAGGAGCTGCTGGCGGCGCGGCGCGACGGCGCCACCGTGGTGCTCGCCGGCCCGGACGCCGGCGAGGGCGGCGCCGGCACGCCGGTGGTGGCCGGCGTCAACCTCGACGCCGCGGAGCCGGGCGGCACCCTCGTCTCGCCCGACGCCGGCGGCGTCCTCGTCGCCCACCTGCTGCACCCGCTGGTCGCCGGCGGCGGCTTCGCCGGCGGCGTGGCGCGCGCGGTGGCGACCTTGGTGCGGCCGGTGTCGGTCTTCGATCGCCCGGGCCTCGACGAGCTGTTCGCGCAGGCGGGGCGCATGGTGTCGATGCAGTCGCAGTCGCCGTCGGCGCTGTTCGGCCACCGCCAGCTCGCCTTCAACCTCGACCCGGCGCCGCGGCCGCCAAGACGGCTCACGGCGCAGGTGCGCGAGGCGCTCGGCGCCGGCGGCCTCGAGCTGTCGGTCCAAGTGCTGCAGGGCGCCGTCTTCCACGGCGTCTCGGCGCTGGTCCACGTCACCCTCGGCGAAGCGGCCGATCCCGGAGCGCTGCGCAAGCACCTCGGCCGCGACCCGGCGATCGAGCTCTACCGCCCCGACGACGGCGCCGTCGAGCAGCTCGGCCCGCTCGACGTGCCGACCTCCGACAAGGTGCTGGTCGGCGCCGTCCACCGCGACCCCGACGACGCGTCCGGCACCGGCTTCTGGCTGTGGGCGGTGATGGACAACCTGACCCGCGGCGGCGCCCTCAACGTCCTCGCCATCCTCGAGCGGGTCACCGGCACGCCCGCCGCGAGCTAGGGCGCCGGGAGCGTCCCGTCGGCCCCCCCGAGCTGGCAGTCTGCTGCCTCCCTGGGCCAGCGTCCGCGGAGGAAGCGGTCGATCGCCGGATGGACGACGTCGGGTCGCTCGGCGATCGGGGTCGTCCCGGTGCCGGGGACGACGAGGAGTCGAGCGTCGGGGACGGCGCGGGTCCAGGCGCACTGAGGCTCGGCGTTCGCCTCGCCGGCGACGACGAGGAGAGGTGCGGCGAGGTCGGAGAGCGAGGTGGTGAAGTCCCAGGCCCCGAACGAGGCCGGAGCGACCTGCGCCGTCTTCCGGTAGTAGTAGGCGATCGCCTTCGGCGGCGCGTCGCAGGTCGTGCCTCGCCAGGGTGATCCCTCTTCACCTTGCAGGACGCGCCCGAGTCGTTCGAGCTCCCGACACGTGGCGAGCGGGTCCTCGGCCGTGCCCTCCATCAGCGAGCGCAGGGCGTCGCGGTACGCTGCCGTCGCCGCATCCTCCCCCTGCGGTTGGGCCGCTCTCGCCGCCGCGCCGGCCTGCTTCCGCTCGGGACCGGTGGCCTTGAGGAACACCATGCGCTCGATCCGCTCCGGGTAGCGCTCGGCGTACTTCGCGACCAGGATGGCCCCGAAGGAGTGGGCGATCACTGCCAGCCGGCCGATCCCGAAGTGCCGCCGCACCGCCTCGAGGTCCTCGACGAAGTAGTCCGCGCCGAGCTCGCTCTCGTCCTCGGGCAAGGTCGAGCGGCCCCCGCCCCGCTGGTCGTAGAGGATCAGCCTCCGTCCCTCGGCGAGCGCGGCGACGTGGGGCAGGATCGCCCCCATCCCGGCTCCGGGCCCGCCGTGGACGACGACCACCGGATCCCGCCCGTCGCCGAGCACCCGGTAGAAGAGCTTCGCGCCCGCGGCGCCGGGAAGGAAGCCCTCGTCCACGATATCGGCGGCCGGTGGCTCGCCCGGCGGAGAGTCGCACGTCGCCGCTGCGCCGCCCGCGACCGACGCGGCGAGAAGAGCGCCGAGAACGTGTCGTTGCAGTCGAAGCATGACGAGGCGTCGACGACTGTAGCACCAGGCCCGGGACGGGCCCCCGGCGAGGCCGCCCCCTCGTAGGCGGGGGCTCAGGGCGCCGGCGCCGGGAGCGTCCCGCCGACCTCGAACTGCCGCCGCGGGTAGGCGTAGCTCTGGCGGCGGAAGACGTCGCGCTTGGACACCTCGACGCCGCCGCGGGTGGCGATGCAGTACCAGGTCTCGGGCGCCGACGGCCGGCGGCGGGTGAAGGCGCGGGGGGTGAAGAGCGCGACGTTCACGCCGCCCTCGGCGTCGCGCGCCGAGCGGTAGAGGAACAGCTCAACGCCGGTCCGCCGCATGTCGCCGCCGAGCCGTTGCGAGGCGTCGTAGCGCGACGGCGACGAGATCTCCGCCCGGTGCTCGTCGAAGCAGCCGGCGGTCAAGTCGACCGCAGTGTCGGAGCCCGCCCAGGCGCGAAACACGGACAGGTCGACATCCAGCGGCCCGAGGTCCGCCGCCGTCCCATCGAGGAAGAGCAACCGGTAGTAGGCCGTCTCGGCGAAGGCGGTGCGCCGCTCGCGCGAGCCGTACCACAGGCTGCGCTCGTGGCGCCCGGCGAAGCGGGAGCCGTGGCGCAGCGGCGGGTAGCGGAAGGGCGTGGTGAGGAGGTAGTGGAGATCCTGCCCCGCCGCCTCGGCCGGCAGCGGGGGCTTGGCGGACTCGATCAGCTCCTCGAGGAGCTGCTGCTCGGCGTCGGAGTCGACCAGCTTGCGGGTGGCGACGACGTGCTGCGCCTCGACCACCCGCCAGGCGACCAGGTCGCGGCGCGACGGCTCAGAGCTGGCCGCGCATCGCGTCCAGATACTCGGCGACATGGACCAGGCCGGAGACCGACTGCAGCAGGTCGGCGGGCGGCGCCCCCAGGTGGTGGTTCTCGGCGCGCAGCCAGCGGCGGCCCTTCTCGGCGTCGCCGCCCACCATGGCGTCGAGGCTGCGGAAGACGCGCAGGAAGAGCAGCGCCAGCTCCCCCTCCTTGGTCTGCGGCGAGATCTGCCGGCTGCGGCCGAGCCGCGAGCTGGAGGCGGCGCTGATCCCCAGCACCGCCGCCAGCTCCTTCTGCGTCAGCCCCAGCCGCCCGGCGGCGCGGGACACCGCCTTGGTCAAAGTGGCGAGTGGATCGGGTAGAGCTTCGGCGTGGACGAGCATTGCAGGTGAAACTATACAGGACCTTGGTTTCTACTGCAACCCGTCATTCCTCCAGGCCGATCGAGAACATGCGGTCGAGGTCGTGGCGGGAGACGACCTTGAAGCCGATCAGGGTCTCCGAGCCGGTGATGCCGGGGACGGAGCGGATCTCGCGGGTGACGAGAGAGGCGAGCTGCTCGTTGGTGGTCACCCGGATCACCGCCACCAGGTCCCAGCGTCCGGCCACCGAGTGCACCTCGGCGACGCCGTCGAGGGCGGCCAGGGCGTCGGCCACGCGCTCGACCTCGGCGGCCTCCACCGAGAGCAGGACGAAGGCGGTGAGCACCGCCGTCACTCCGTCGACGCCGCGGGGGACTCGAGCGGACCGCCGCCGGTGCGCGACAGGTAGTCCTCGACGTGCAGCAGGCCGTCCGGGCCGGCGCGGCGCACCACCTGCAGCAGCGACGTCATCGTCGCCACCTCCTCGAGCTGCTCGTCGACGAACCAGTCGAGGAAACGCAGCGCGAAGTAGTTCTTCTCCTCGCGCGCCTCCTCGACCAGCTCGTAGATCTGGTCGGTGACCGCGCGCTCGGAGTCGAGCGCCATCTGCACCGCCGACTCGGCGCTCTCGAACTCGTTGACCGGCGCCGGGATGTCGGGGATGGTCACCCGCCCCTCGACGTCGATGACGAACTTGACGAACTTCATGGCATGCTCGCGCTCCTCCTCGCTCTGGCGGTAGAAGAACTGGGCGAGCTGTGGCAGCGCCTCGCCGTCGAAGTAGCCGGCGATCGAGATGTACAGCATCGAGGCGCCCATCTCGTTGCCGATTTGGGTGTTGAATTCCGCGATGACCTTGTCGCTGGCGAGCATGGCTTCCCTCCGGTCGTTTCAGGGTCCGCTGGAAGATCCGTGGCTGGGTGCGGGTTGATCCACATGGGTCGTGGACGCCCCCGATCATACGACGCCCGGGCGCTATACTCGACCGCCCGACGCTTCCGACCGGCCCGTCGAGCCCACGACACCCGAACCAGCGCAGCAACGGAGCACTCCATCCCCATGTCCGACGACAGCCACACCTCCCCGGAGACGGACGGCGGCGCGGCCGAGCAGCCGTTCCACCGCGTCGTCATCCTGGGCTCGGGGCCGGCGGGCCTCACCGCCGCCCTCTACGCCGCCCGCGCCGACCTGGCGCCGCTGGTGCTCGAAGGGCTCCAGCCCGGCGGCCAGCTCACCATCACCACCGACGTCGAGAACTACCCCGGCTTCCCGGAAGGCATCCTCGGCCCGGAGCTGATGGACAAGATGCGCGAGCAGGCGCGCCGCTTCGGCGCCCACTGCGTCTTCGAGGCGGCGACCGAGGTCGACCTCTCGGTGCGGCCGTTCGCGGTCAGGACCGACTCGCGCACGGTGCGCGCGCAGACGCTGATCGTCGCCACCGGCGCCAGCGCCAAGCTCCTCGGCCTGCCGAACGAGGGGCATCTGATGGGCTACGGCGTCTCGGCGTGCGCCACCTGCGACGGCTTCTTCTTCCGCGACAAGGAGGTGGTGGTGGTGGGCGGCGGCGACACCGCCATGGAGGAGGCGAGCTTCCTCACCAAGTACGCGTCGAAGGTCACCGTGGTCCACCGCCGCGGCGAGCTGCGGGCGTCGAAGATCATGCAGGACCGCGCCTTCGCCAACGCCAAGATCGCCTGGGTGTGGAACAGCGTCGTCACCGACGTGATGGGCTCGCGCGAGGGCGGCGTCACCGGCGTGCGGCTGCACAACAAGAAGACCGGCGAGGACTCCGACTACCCCGCCCAGGGCGTCTTCGTCGCCATCGGCCACCAGCCGAACACCGAGCTGTTCGAGGGCAAGCTGGAGATGAACGACGTGGGCTACGTCCGGGTGCAGGAGCCGAGCTCGAAGACCAACGTCGACGGCGTCTTCGCCTGCGGCGACGCCATGGACCCGATCTACCGCCAGGCGGTGACCGCCGCCGGTACCGGCTGCCGCGCCGCCATGGACGCCGAGCGCTGGCTGGAGGCGCAGGACTGATGGCTGCGAAGCCGAAGACCGTCGGGGCGCTGCGCGAGAGCGGCTACCGGCCGCGCAGCGTCAAGCTCGAGCTGCGCGAGAACCTGAGGCGCCGCATCCGCGACGGCGAGCGCCTGTTCCCCGGCATCGTGGGCTACGACCGCACGGTGGTGCCGGGCGTCGTCAACGCCGTCCTCGCCGGCCACGACTTCATCCTCCTCGGCCTGCGCGGCCAGGCGAAGACGCGTCTGCTGCGCGCCCTGGCCGACTACCTCGACGACGAGGTGCCGGTGTTGCCCGGCAGCGAGCTCAACGACGATCCGCTGGCGCCGATCTCGGTGCAGGGGCGGCGGCTGGTCGACGAGCGCGGCGACGAGACGCCGGTCGAGTGGCTGCCCAGGGAGGCGCGCTACAACGAGAAGCTGGCGACGCCGGACGTGTCGATCGCCGACCTGCTGGGCGACGTCGACCCGATCAAGGCGGCGACGCGCCGGCTCACCTTCGCCGACCCGGAGGTGATCCACTTCGGCATCGTGCCGCGCACCAACCGCGGCATCTTCGCCATCAACGAGCTGCCCGACCTGGCGCCGCGCATCCAGGTCGGCCTGCTCAACATCCTCGAGGAGCGCGACCTCCAGATCCGCGGCTTCCCGGTGCGCATCCCGCTCGACATGCTGCTGGTGTTCTCCGCCAACCCGGAGGACTACACCAACCGCGGCACCATCATCACGCCGCTCAAGGACCGCATCTCGTCGCAGATCCTCACCCACTACCCGCCGGACGCCGAGACGGCGGCGGAGATCACCGCCCAGGAAGCGTGGACCGAGCGCGACGGCGCCGAGGTGGTGGTGCCGCGCGACGTGCGGCTGCTGGTCGAGGAGATCTCGATCGCCGCCCGCGACAGCGACCTGGTGGACCAGACCTCCGGCGTCTCGGCGCGCGTCGCCATCGCCGCGCTGGAGCTCCTGGTCTCGAACCTCGAGCGCCGCTCGCTGGCCACAGGCGAGGCGCCGGTGTACCCGCGCCTCGTCGACCTCCACATGCTGCTGCCGGCGATCACCGGCAAGGTGGAGATGGTCTACGAGGGCGAGCAGCAGGGGGTGGAGGTGGTGGCGCGCCAGCTCGTCGGCCAGGCGGTCAAGGAGGTCTTCGACCGCCGCTTCCCGGAGGTCGGCAAGGAGCTGGGCTCCGGCGGCGAGGACGACACCGGCCCCTACGCCGGCATCGTCGCCTGGTTCGCGGCCGGCAACCAGGTGGAGCTCTCCAACGAGCAGCCATTCGCCGACTACCGGGCCGAGCTCGACAAGGTGCCGGGGCTGCTGGAGCTCGCCGGCCGCCACCAGGACGGCCCGCCGGAGGCGCGCGCGCTGGCCGCCGAGATGGTGCTCGAGGGCCTCCACCAGCACCTCAAGCTGTCGCGCCACGACCTCGACAGCCGTATCTCGTACAAGGAGATGGTCAAGTTCCAGCTCTTGAAGCCCCGCCGCCGGCGCTCCGGCGGCGGCGGTCCGGAGATCAACTAGCCCCTCCTCCTCATGCGCCACCGCTACGGCTACCTCGACCCGGCGCTCATCCAGGCGATCCTCGCCGGGCTCGACCTGCTGCGGCTGTTCAACCAGCTCGTGCTGGCCTCGGCCGGCGACGTCGACGAGGCGATGGAGTGGATGCGCTACCTGCAGCAACAGGGCTACCTCGACGAATCGATCGACCTCGACGCCTTCTTCGCCTCGCTCGAGGAGCAGGACCTGATCCGCGGCGACGGCGAGGGCGGCATGGCACTGACCGCCGGCGGCGAGCGGCGCATCCGCAAGAGCGCCTTCGAGGAGATCTTCGGCGCGCTGAAGAAGGGCGGCCCCGGCTACCACCCGGTGCGCTCGGCGGGCGAGGGCGTCGAGCGCCTGCCCGAGACCCGCCCCTACCGCTTCGGCGACGACGTCCACCACCTCGACCCGGCGCGCTCGCTGGCCAACGCCATGAAGCGCACCCACGGCGGCCTCGAGCTGGCCGAGGAGGACCTCGAGGTGCACGAGACCGAGCACCTGACGTCGTGCGCCACCATCGTCGCCATCGACGTCAGCCACTCGATGATCCTCTACGGCGAGGACCGCATCACGCCGGCCAAGCAGGTGGCGCTGGCGCTCACCGAGCTGATCACCAGCAAGTACCCGAAGGACCACCTGGGAGTGATCCTCTTCGGCGACCGCGCCGAGCAGGTGGACCTCGCGGACATCCCGTACATCGAAGCGGGGCCGTACCACACCAACACGCGCGACGCGCTGCAGCTCGCGCGCAGCCTGCTGGCGCGCAAGAAGCAGCCCAACAAGCAGGTCTTCCTGATCACCGACGGCAAGCCCTCGGCGATCACCGAGGCCGGCCGCATCTACAAGAACCCCTTCGGCCTCGACATGAAGATCGTCAACCGCACGCTGGAGGAGGCCGACCAGTGCCGCCGCCAGCGCATCGTGGTCACCACCTTCATGATCGCCACCGACCCGCTGCTCACCGACTTCGTCGAGAAGCTCACCCAGGTCAACCGCGGCCGCGCCTACTTCGCCTCCCCCTACAACCTCGGCGAGTTCATCCTCGCGGACTACATCAAGAACCGCCGGCGGCGGGTGCGCTAGGGCCTGGGCACTTCAGATAAAGTACCGCCGACGGCCCTGAACCATGCGCTCACCATCCATCAAACGCCCACGCAGAGGAGAGATCCTCCCAGTGGACCTTCGGCCGGACCCTTCCGTTGCTGAACTCGTGAAGTACGTGGGAAGTCCAGAGCACAAGCGGGCCCCTTCATTCGCCGGAGCACCACGACCGCGTGCGGATGCGACGATTTGCGACCCGACGTTCAATGGTCGTCAAGACGAGCTCACCGAGTGGTTGAAGATCGCCATTCGCAAAGGAGCTGTCGGAGCACCTGTCGAAGGCGGATTCCCTCGCTACGTCTGGTATCGCACAGGTGACGACGTCTTCATCGGACGATTGGTCAATAGTGGGAACGGTGAGTACAAGGGTTGGCGACTCGACCTGCCGGAAGAGTGGCCTGCCGGACTGGACGATATCTATGGCTGAGTTCCGTTTCCATTTCGATTGGGAAGATCCCCAAGGAGCAAAGGGGCCCGCGTTGCGAGCTACGTGGGCCCGACTTGGCATCCAGATTGGGCGCGACCCGGCGATCCGACTCTTCGATCCAAACCTGGAAGCCATCAGGGATTACGTCTGGATGCCACTGTATCCTCTCGCTGAGTGGATCGCCTCCAACTGGTGGAGCCTTCTGTTCGAGGCGGAGTCGGCCGCTCCACGTCCGTCCTTCTCTCAACGCCACAATCTCAGGTTCGCGGGCGAAGGATTCGCCCTACCCGATGTCTCGTTCACGCCCCTAGGGGACGATATCCAAGTCCAATGGTGGGCTTCGACCCGCCCTGATTGGCCAGGGGAGTTCATCGGAAGTGGAAGCGAGCTACTTCCCCGTCGGCAAGTGGAGGATGAGCTTCGGCGCGTCGTCGAAGCCGTGCTCCACCGGGTAGAACAGTCGGGGATCAGTGATTCGTATTTGGCGCAAGAGTGGGCGCGAATCCAACAGATCGACGAGGAGGAGAGTGCGTTCTGCCAGGCCGCTGCCAGCCTTGGTCTCGATCCTTTTTCGATCGACCAAGAGCAGTCCGCGGTATTGACGGAGAGTCACGAGGTTCTGCGAAGTCTGCCTGGGATGGAACGTGCCGTCGAATGGGAGTTTCTCCAGGCCGCCGATCCGAAGTTCCTTCTCGATCAGGTGGATGCCTTGCGTAGGGCGCATGCAGAGATCACTGCGAGAGCCGCTACTGTCAATGGCCTCAGCTCCATACGTCTAACACCGGAGCCCGGTCTGCCACCTTGGAGTCAGGGCTATAAGATGGCGAGACAGCTCCGTGATCGCCTGGGCTCCCGTGACCGGGTGTTCCGGAACTTCGAGGATCTGAAAGCGAGCCTCAGCAGTCGGTCGCTCACCGTCGTCGAAGTCGAAACATGCGGCCTTTCCGATGCAATCTCTTCCCGCCGCCGGGATTCCGCTGTGGCCTTCGGTCTCAGCAAGAGGAAGCAGCACGACGAAATGCGCGCGTTTGCGTTGTCGAGAGCGGTCGGTGAGATGCTTGTCCACGGCACACGCGGCGTCGATTCGCTCGGGATCGTCACGGCGAGTCAGACAGAGCACCAGAAGCGCAATCGTGCCTTCGCTGCGGAGTTCCTCGCCCCCTCCGATCTCTTGCGGCAACGGCTGAATTCGAACGTCGCCACGACCGAGCTGATCGACGATCTGGCTATCGAGTTCTCGGTTTCTCCCTTGGTGATCGTGCACCAGCTCGAGAATCACCAGCTGGTCGACAAAATCGAGCGTTGACTGAAGTTGGCCTTGGAGGCGCGTGGTCGCGCCACACCCGTCATCGTTCCGGGCTCGCCAGGCCCTTGGCCAGGAGCCAGACGCCCAGGCCGACCTCGAAGAAGAACATCGGCACCATGTAGCCCGGGTACAGCACCCGCCAGAGGTCGGGGAGGACGACGAACGCCAGGGCTCCCGCGGCCAGCAGCGCCGACGCGAGCACGCCCAGGGCGGCCAGCGCCCGCGGCACGTAGCGCGAGCGGAGCCACAGGACGCTGAACACCGCCGAGCCGACGCCGAGGAAGATGAAGCCGACGCCGTAGGTGGCGTCGTGGGCCCCCAGACCGAGCTGCGCCAGCGCCGCGAGCTGGTCGGCCTGGAAGACCTGCAGGTACTCGGCGCTGCCCAGGGTCCGCAGCACGTCGAGGCTCCCCGCCGCCATCGTCACGAAGGCGGTCTCCGCCGCCAGCCTGAGGAGGGTTGCGAACAGGGCGAGGTGCCGGTCGACCACCGACAGCACGACGTAGAGCGCCGAGATCAGCGCGATGTCGGCCGCGAAGGTCGCCAGCTCGACGGCGATGCCGAGACGGAAGAGGCCCTCGTGCGCCACCACGTTGCGGGCGGTGGACACGGCGTCGCCGCCGACGATCAGGGTGCCGCGGACGTACCCCTCGGCGAACATCGACGCCGCCATGGCGAAGAGGTACGCGAAGCCGACGAGCTTGGCGGCCCTGCGCTGGGAGTCGTCGACGCCGTAGCTCGCGGCGCTCATGCGCTCTGCCTCTCCGCCCCGAGGACGACGACGGCCTCCGGCCGGGCGGCAGTCGCCAGGCCGCGGAGGCTGCGGCGGATGCGGACGCGCCACAGCCAGTAGAGCATCGTGACCAGCACCGCCACGACCGGCAGGGCGAGGAGAGCCGGCTTGCGCAGCGGCTCGGGGATCTCGTCGGCCTGGCCGAGGAAGAAGGACATGGCGGCGATGAGCAGCGCGAAGCTCATGCGCCAGAGGTGGCGGGCGATGCGGAAGGCGCCGCGCAGGCCGCCGGCGCGCAGCATGCGCACGTCGACGGCGTCGGCCAGCAGGCCGACGACGCCGAAGAGGACGAACGGGAACGCCGGGATGCCGTCGCGCGAGCCGCCGGCGGCGATCGCCTCGACGCCGAAGACCAGGCAGACGGCGGCGACCGCCAGCACCAGCACGAGGCCGCCGAGGTCGAGCCGGCGCGCCCCCGCGGCGGGCGGCCGCACCGCCGTCAGCCCGGTCACCACCAGGTAGCAGGTCAGGAGCGCCGCCGGCACGTTCACCGACGTGCCCGCGTCGCGCGCCAGCGTCACCACCAGGCCGAACACCGCCATGGTCAGCATCGTCCACACGAACAGCATGCCGCTCCTGCGGTGCAGCCTCGCGCCCTTCGCGGCGTAGAGCGCGACGTAGCCGGAGACGAGCGCCAGTGCGCCCGCCAGGATGTGGATCCCCAACGTCACTTCCATCGTTCGATCTCCAGTCGAAGAACGCTTCAGTTCGGCTCGCGGCGGCGGCGCAGCCGCACGGCCGCCGCGAGGCATGCCACGGTGAACAGCAGCCCGAGCCACAGGCCGGGCGCGGTGAGGAACCGCCCGGGGTCGAGCTGGTCGAGCCCATGCACGTCGCCGCCGGCGCCGGACGCCGTGAACGCCTCCGTCATCGCTCCGGTGACGCGGTAGCGCAACAGCGACGCGACGTGCGAGGTGCCGGAGACGAGGGCCTCGACGGCGCCCACCACGACCAGCGGCAGCACCGCCCACAGCAGCGGCACCCGCCGCGCCCAGGCCGAGACCAGCAGCAGCCAGCCGTAGAAGGGCGCGAACCACAGCGCGTGGACGGCGAGGCCGTAGGCCATGATCGGCAGGCCCTCGACGAAGCCGAGCTCGGCCCACACGCCGGCGGGGCTCGCGCCGCCGGCGAGGGCCGCGGCGAAGACGACGACGAGGAGCACGAGCTGCACGGCGACGCAGAGCACGAAGGCGATCGACGGCAGCACGGCCAGCGGCACGATCGCCTTGGACAGCACGGTCGTCAGGTCCGAGACCGGCAGCGACTTCCAGAACAGGATGCTGCGGTCGCGGCGCTCGCCGTAGAGCGCGTCGAGGGCGTAGAAGAGGCCGACGAGGAACGTCGCCAGCATGATCGGAGCCGGCGACATGTGGAAGGGTAGGACGAGCGCCTCGGGCCGACTCGCCGAGCCGGCCGCCCGGACGGTGGAGATCGACGTGGCGACCAGCACCACCGCGGCGACCGCCAGCGGCGCGATCCAGATCGAGCGGTTCTCCCACAGCTCGCGCCGCACGGACCACCGGAACGGCCGGGTCGCCGTCCCCGGCGCCTCGGCGGCGACCGCCGGCTCGCCGACCGGAGCCGCGGTCATCGCGCTGCCTCCCCGGGCCGACCCGCCCGCCCGCCGACGACGGCCACGAACAGGTCGGCGATGCCGGGCGTGCGCACGTCGCCGAGGGCGGCGAGGCGGTCGCGGTCGGCGCCGTCGAAGAGCAGGATGGCGCGGCCGAGCACCTGGCGCTCGTGGAGCGGCCCCAGCGCCCGCGCCGCCGCCAGGTGCTCGCCGCGCACCATCACCTCGACGTAGCGCGCCTCGTAGTCCTCCATGCTGCAGGCCAGCACGATGCGGCCGCGGTCGAGGAACACCAGGTCGGTGAGGAGGTCCTGCACCTCCTCCACCTGGTGGGTGGTGACCACGATGGTGCGGCGGCCGTCGAAGTAGTCGCCCAGCAGCGCGTCGTAGAACTGCTTGCGGAACAGCAAGTCGAGGCCGAGCGTCGGCTCGTCGAGCACCAGCAGCCGGGCGTCGACGGCCATCACCAGGGCGAGGTGGAGCTGCGTCACCATGCCCTTGGACAGCTCGCGGACCCGGCTGCGCGCGCGGATCGTGGTCCGCTCCAGGAACCCTTCCGCCCTCCCACGGTCGAAGCGCGGGTGGACGCCGGCCATGTAGTCGAGCGCCTGGGAGACGCGCAGCCAGCGCGGCAGCACGGCGACGTCGGCGATGAAGCACACGTCGCGCATCAGCTCGTCGCGCTGGCGCCACGGATCGCGCCCGAGCACCGTCAGCTCACCCTCGTACGGGGTGAGGCCGAGCAACGCCTGGAGCGCCGTCGTCTTGCCGGCGCCGTTGGGGCCGACGAGGCCGAGGATGCGCCCCTCCTCGACCCGCAGGTCGACGCCGTCCAGCGCGACGGTGGCGCCGTAGGCCTTGCGCAGGCCGCGCGCCTCTATGGAGGCCATGGCCTCATGTCTCCTCCCCGGCCTGCTCGGCGTCCCGCAGCTCCGCGAGCGTCAGCCCGAGCCGCTGGATGGTGGCGGCGACCCGCGGCCACTCCTCGGCGAGGAACCTCCGCCGCTCGTCCGCGAGCAGCAGCCCGCGGGCGCCGGGGCGCACGAACATGCCGATCCCCCGCCGCTTCTCCACCACCTGCTCGTCGACGAGCTGCTGGTAGCCCTTGAGCACCGTCAGCGGATTGATGCGGGTGTCGGCCGCCACCTGGCGCACCGACGGCAGCGCGTCCCCCTCGGCGAGCTCGCCGTCGAGGATCATCGCCGCCACCCGGTCGCGGAGCTGCCGGTAGATCGGCTGGCTGTCGTTCCACTCGGCCCGCATCATGCCGTCCTAGGCAATCACCGACGCGAGCGTCAGGCAGGTGACGGCGAGTATGGTGAGCAGGCGGAAGGTGTGCTGGCTGCGCATGAGCGTCTTCATCGTCGGTCACGCCGGTCGTCTGCGCCCGATGGTGGGCGGGTGTTGTAGTGAACTATAACACCAAAGTCCGAGATTGCAAGAGCCGGGAAACAGCGCGGCACTACCAGCCGGGTTTGATCGCCGGGTGCGAAAAGGGGGCGAAAAACGGGGGCGCGCGACCGGCCGGGCGCGTAGTCGTACCCGACAGACGCCGGTCCCCGGACCGGGCGCAACGCCGGATTGCCCGAGCTCCGCGTCG
>CAZLBJ010000137.1:0-5191 GCA_964557755.1 uncultured Thermoanaerobaculia bacterium | reverse complement strand
ACAGCGGCAGGAGCTGCACCGGCCGCCGGCTCGGGGCGCTGGCCAGCTCCGGCGCCTCCTCGACCACCACGTGGGCGTTGGTGCCGCCGACGCCGAAGTTGTTGACGCCGGCGCGCCGCGGCCGCATGTCCTCCGGCCACGGCACGGTGGAGGTGTTGACGTAGAACGGGCTCGACTCGAGGTCGATGTTCGGGTTCGGCCGCTGGAAGTGGAGCAGCGGCGGGATCTCGCCGTGGTGCACCGCCAGCACCGCCTTGACCAGGCTGGCGACGCCGGAGGCGGTGTCGAGGTGGCCGATGCTGGTCTTCACCGAGCCCAGGGCGCAGGCGTTGCGCTGCTCGCCCTCGCCGCGGTAGGCGCGCGCCATGGCGGTGAACTCGTTGGGGTCGCCCATCTCGGTGCCGGTGCCGTTGGCTTCCAGGAGACCCACCGTGGCGGGATCGACGCCGGCCACCGCCAGCGCCTCGGCCGCCACCCGCGACAGGCCCTCGGCGCTGGGCGCCGTGTAGCCCACCGAGGTGCCGGCGTCGTTGTTCACCGACGAGCCGCGCACCACCGCGTACACGTGGTCGCCGTCGGCCACCGCGTCGGCCAGCCGCTTGAGCACCACCAGCCCGCAGCCGTTGCCGTGCACGGTGCCCTTCGACGCGGCGTCGAACGAGCGGCAGTGGCCGTCCGGCGACGGCAGGCCGCCCTCGCGATAGAGGTAGCCCATGCGCTGCGGCACCCGCATCTGGACGCCGCCGGCCAGCGCCACGTCGCACTCGCGGCGCAGCAGGTGCTGGCAGGCGACGTGGACCGCCACCAGGGCGCTCGAGCACGAGGTCTGCACCGCGATGCTGGGGCCGCCCAGCCGCAGCGCGTGCGAGACGCGGGTGGTGAGGAAGTCCGGCTGGTTGCCGAGCAGGATGTCGGCGCGGGTGTGGAAGTCCGACATGGCGCCCACGGCGTCGTAGTCGGACAGGTTGTTGAACAGGTAGCTCGAGATGTTGACGCCGCCGAAGACGCCGATCGAGCCCGCGTAGGTGCGCGGCTCGTAGCCGGCGTCCTCCAACGCCTCCCAGCTCACCTCGAGGAAGTGGCGGTGCTGGGGGTCCATCATCTCGGCCTCGCGCGGGTTGATGCCGAAGAAGGCGGCGTCGAAGCCCTCGACGTCCTCCACCTCGCCCTCGGCGCGCACGTAGTCCGGGTGCGACAGGCGCTCGCGCGGCACGCCGGCGGCCAGCACCTCCTCCTCGCTGAAGAAGGAGATGCACTCGAGCCCCTGGCGCAGGTTGCTCCAGAAGCGGGCGGCGTCGTTGGCGCCGGGCACGCGCACCGCCATGCCGACGACCGCCAGGTCCTGCCCCGCCGCCTCGCCGGCGCCGGCACCCCGCCGCGCCTCCGCCCGCTGCCGGCTGGCGGCCAGCGGCGAGGCGCCGCCGCCGGCGCCGGCCAGGAAGGAGGCGAGCGAGGCGACGGTGCGGTACTGGAAGAGGTCGACCAGGTTGAGCTCGGGCGCCAGGCTGGCGGTGAGCTCCTGGTGCACCTGGGTGAGCAGCAGCGAGTGGCCGCCGAGGGCGAAGAAGTCGTCGTTGCGCCCCACCTTGTCGACCTTCAGCAGGCGCGTCCACTGCGCTGCCAGGGTCTCCTCCAGCTCGCTCTCGGGGGCGGCGTAGGCGGCCCCGAGGTCGTCCGGCCGCACGCCCTCCGGCTCCGGCAGGGCGCGGCGGTCGAGCTTGCCGCTGGCGGTGGTCGGCAGGGCGTCGAGGAAAGTGAAGAGCGACGGCACCATGTATTCCGGCAGGCGCTCCCCCACCCAGTCGCGCAGCTCGCCGCGGCTGATCTCCTCGCCGGCCCGCGGCACGACGTAGGCGACCAGGCGGCGGTCGCCGGTGGCCGGCCCCCAGGCCAGCACCGCCGCCGCGGCGACCCGCGGGTGGCGGCCGAGGACGGTCTCGATCTCCCCCAGCTCGATGCGGTAGCCGCGCACCTTCACCTGCTGGTCGCTGCGGCCGCGGAACTCGAGGTTGCCGTCGGTGAAGTGGCGTGCGCGGTCGCCGAAGCGGTAGACCCGCGCCCCCGGCTCGCCGGAGATCGGGTCGGGCCGGAAGGCGGTGGCGGTGAGCGCCGGGCGGCCGAAGTAGCCGTCTGCGAGGCAGCGGCCGCCGGCGTACAGGTCTCCTTCGACCCCCACCGGCACCGGCTCGAGGTCGCGGTCGAGGACGTGGAACTCCACGTTGTCCATCGGCCGTCCATAGGGAATGCTGGTCCACGCAGGGTCCACCGCGCCGATGCGGTAGGAGTTCGTCCACACGGTGGTCTCGGTGGCGCCGCCGAGGCTGATCACCTCGGCGCGAGGGAAGACGGCGCGCACGGCGTCCGGCAGGTCGACCGGGATCCAGTCGCCGGAGAGGAAGACGCGGCGCAGGTCCGCCGACGGCGCGGCCGGCAACGAGGGCACCAGGCGCTGGAGCGCGGCCGGCGCCGAGTCCCAGAAGGTGATCCCCTCCTCGATCAGCACCCGCACCAGCTCCGCCGGCTCCGCCTGCTCGTCCTCGGTGGCCACCCGCAGCAGGCCGCCCGCGGCCAGGGTGCCGAAGAGGTCGTAGACCGAGAGGTCGAAGGAGAGGGCGGTGACCCACAGCAGCCGGTCGTCGGCGGTGACGCCGAACTCGCGGTTGACCCACTCCACGAGGTGCGCCGCGGCGCGGTGGCGCACCACCACGCCCTTGGGGCGGCCGGTCGAGCCGGAGGTGAAGATGACGTAGGCCGGCAGGTCGGGGTCGCGCGGCGCCGCCGGCGCGGTGGCGGGGTGCGCCGCGAGCGCGGCGGCGCCGACGAGGCGAGCACCCTCCAGCGCCTCCGCGGCCTCCGCCGGCGGTGCATCCAGGCACACGACCGTCTCCAGGAGGCCGGCCCACGGCGCCACCGTCTCCAGCCGCGACGCCTCGCTCACCACCACCTGCAGGCCCGCCTCCTCGGCGATCGCCTCCAGGCGGGCGGGCGGGAAGGCGCGGTCGAGGGGGACGTAGGCCGCCCCGGCCTTCTGGATGCCGAGCGCCGCCACCGCCATGCGCGGCGTGCGGTCCAGGTGGATGCCCACCCGGTGGCCGGCGCGCACGCCGGCGGCGCGCAGCTCGTGGGCCAGCCGGTTGGCCGCCTCGTCGAGCTGGCGGTAGGTCAGCCGCTGGCCGGCGCCCGCCGCCGCCGGGGCGTCCGGCGAGCGCTCCACCTGCGCCTCCACCAGGCCGTGCAGGGTGCCGTTCCAGTCGACGTCGACGCGCGTGTCGTTCCACGCCACCAGCAGCTGCTGGCGCGCTCCCGGCCCGAGCACCGGCAGGCGGCCCAGCGGCCGGTCGGGCGCCGCCAGCACGCCCTCCAGCAGGATGCGGAAGGCGGCGGTCATGCGGCCGACCGTGGCGGCGTCGAAGAGGTCCGAGTTGTAGCCCAGCCAGCCGACGAAGCCGTGCGGCATCTCCTGGAGGTCGAGCTCGAGGTCGAGGCGGCAGGTCGACTCCCGGAACTCGAAGCGCTCGAGCGTCAGGCCCTCGGCCACCAGGTCCGGGATGGGCACGTTCTGGAACGCGAAGAGGACCTGGAACAGCGGGTTGCGGCCGGTGTCGCGCTCGAGCTCGAGCTCCTCGACCAGCTTCTCGAAGGGCAGCTCCTTGTGGGCGAAGCCGGCCAGGCACGTCTCGCGCACGCGCTCGAGGAGCTGGCGGAAGGAGAGACGGTCGTCGATCCGCGTGCGCAGCACCAGGGTGTTGACGAAGAGGCCGATCATCCCCTCGAGCTCCACCCGGTCGCGGTTGGCGATCGGCGAGCCCACCAGGACGTCGCGCTGGCCGGTGAAGCGGGCCAGCATCACCTGGTAGAGGGCGAGCAGACCCATGAACAGGCTGGCGTCCTGCTTCGCCCCGAGCGCCTTGAGGCCGTCGGTGAGGCGGTGCGGCAGGTGGAGGAGCTGGCGGCCGCCGCGGAAGCTCTGCACCGGCGGCCGCGGGCGGTCGGCCGGCAGCTCGAGGAGCTGCGGCGCGGCGGCGAGCTGCTCGGTCCAGAAGGCGATCTCGCGGTCGAGGCCGTCGTCGCGGATCAGCCGCCGCTGCCACGAGGCGTAGTCGGTGTACTGGATCGCCGGCTCCTCGAGCGGCGACGGGCGGCCGGCGACGAAGGCGCCGTAGAGGGCGGTGATCTCGCGCAGGAAGATGCCGGTGGTCCAGGTGTCGGAGATGGTGTGGTGCATGACGACGAGCAGCACGTGCTCCTCGTCGCCGGTGCGCAGCAGGTGGAGGCGCAGCAGGTCGTCCTTCTCGAGGTCGAAGGGGACGCGGGCGAGGCGGTCGACGCGCCCCTGCACCGCCGCCTCCAGCTCGCCGGCGGCGGCGCCCTCGCGGCGCAGGTCCTCCTGCTGCAGCGGCACCCGGTGCTCCGCCGCCACCACCGGCAGCGGGCGGCCTCCGCGGAAGGCGAAGCGGGTGCGCAGCGTCTCGTGGCGGCGCACCACCTCGTCGACGGCGCGCTGCAGCACGGCGGCGTCGAGCGGCCCGCGCAGGCGCACGGCGCTCGGGATGTTGTAGGCCGCCAGCTCCGGCTGCAGCCGCTGGACGAACCACAGCCGCTGCTGCGCGAAGGACAGCTCCAGCGGCTCGCCGGGCGGGCGCGGCTCCACCCTGCCGCGGCGCTCCTTGTCGCGCGTCCGCTCGGCCAGCATCAGCTCCAGCAGGCGGCGGCGCTCGGGGGTCAGCTCTCGTCGGTCGGCCATAACGTCTCGTGCTCCTCAGCCCTGCCCCTCGCCGCCGGTGGCGACGGTGGCGTTCTCTCGTCTCTCCAGCTCGCGCAGCACGTCCTCGTCGGACATCGTGCCCAGCCGCGCGTACAGCGACTCCAGCTCCTCCTCCTCGGCGGCGGCGCGGCGCGCCGCCACCACCTGCGCCAGCTCCTCCACCGTCGCCGCCTCGAAGAACACGCGCACCGGTAGATCGAGGCCGAGGGCGGAGCCGAGGCGGGTGGCGAGGCGGCTGGCGAGCAGCGAGTCGCCGCCGAGGTCGAGGAAGTTGTCGAGCACGCCGACGCGCTCGACGCCGAGGAGCTCTTGCCACACCTCGGCGATGACGGTCTCCGTCTCGTCGCGCGGCGCCACGTACTCGACCTTCAGCTCCGGCCGCGGATGGCGCTCGCCCGGCGGCAGCGGGACGGCGCCGCCGGCGTC